>JAFPUE010000075.1 GCA_017395555.1 Ruminiclostridium sp.
CGGTTCGATAATAAAAAACATTCATTGACCGGGGGAAAACGAATGGCAACAAAAGAGCTGAAATGCAAAATAAAGGACGCGGCGAAGGATCTTGAACTTACGCCGAACGATATCATAGCGATAGTAAAGGAGCGCACGGGTTCTGAGAAAAAATCCGGGCAGTCTCTTACTGTTGCGGAAATGAATATCGTGCTTGAACATATCACGCAGGGCAGTCAGGTGGAGAACTTCGATGCCTACTTTGCGGCAAGAGCCGATAAGCCCGCTCCCAAAGCCGAGCCTAAAAAGGAGAAGCCTGCAAAAGCTGCCGCGGAGGACAAAAATACTGCCGAGAAGGAAAAGGCGGATAAACCCGCGAAGGCTGCGGATAATAAGGACGTGAAGCCTGCCGCGGTGAAGGAAGCGAAGCCGGAGAGCAAGCCGGAAGCCAAACCCGCGGAGAAGCCTGCCGCACAGCCCGCTCCGAAACAGGAGACCAAGCCGGCCGATAACCGTCCCGCGCCTGCAAAGCCGCAGGATACAAAGCAAAATAAGAAGCAGGAGAAGCCTGCGTCCCCCGAAAACAAACGCAGGGAGAACAAGCCTGTTCCGCGTCCCATGGAAGCGAAGGTAGATCTCAGCACCGTAAAGACGAACGAGCCGCCCAAGGCGAAGGTCAAGGGCGAAGCCGTACAGAGAGGCGAGGTTGTTACAAAGCGCGTCGATACGAGAGGCAGCTATGTCGATCTCGACAAGTACAACGAACGCTATGAAACTATTGCTACGCAGAAGAACGGCAACAACCGCAGAGACGAGTCGTTCTCGAAGAAGCAGAAGATAAACCAGAAATCGCAGCAGAACAAACGCGACAAGTTCGGTGGAAAGAACCGCGAGACCGAAGCGCAGAAGCTCAAACGCCTTGAACTTGAACGCGCGAGAAAGCAGCAGCTCAAGGTGCAGATACCCGACGAGATCGTTGTTTCCGAGCTTGCCCAACGCCTTAAAGTCACCGCTACCGAGGTCATCAAGAAGCTCATGTCGCTCGGCGAAATGTGTACGATAAATCAGGTGATAGACTTCGATACTGCGGCACTTGTTGCCGAGGAGCTCGGCGCTAAAGTCGAGAAGGAAGTTGTTGTTACGATAGAAGAGCGTCTGTTCGAGGACGACGAGGACAAGGCGGAGGATCTTCAGCCCCGCTCGCCCGTTGTTGTCGTTATGGGTCACGTTGACCACGGAAAGACCTCGTTACTCGACAAGATACGCCACGCTTCCGTTGCAAGCGGAGAAGCAGGCGGTATCACGCAGCACATCGGCGCTTACCGCGTGAACGCGGGCGGCAAGGATATCACATTCCTCGATACGCCCGGACATGAGGCATTCACCGCTATGCGTGCAAGAGGCGCGAATATGACGGATATCGCCATACTCGTTGTTGCCGCGGACGACGGTATCATGCCGCAGACGATAGAGGCTATAAACCACGCGAAGGCTGCGGGGGTAAGCATTATCGTAGCGATAAACAAGATGGATAAAGAGGGTGCGAACCCCGAAAAGATAAAGCAGGCACTTACCGAGCATGACCTCGTTATCGAGGAATGGGGCGGCGATATTATCTGCGTTCCCGTTTCCGCAAAGACCGGCGAGGGTATTGATACGCTGCTCGAAATGGTCAACCTTACCGCGGAAGTGCTCGATCTCAAAGCCAACCCCGACAGACTCGCAAAGGGCGCTGTCATCGAGGCACGTCTCGACAAGGGCAGAGGTCCTGTGGCTACGCTGCTCGTACAGAACGGTACTCTGCACACCGGCGATGTTATTATCGCGGGTACGTCCGTCGGTCACGTTCGTGTAATGCGCGACGACAGGGGCAAGGTAGTAAAGGAAGCGGGACCGTCGGTTCCCGTTGAGGTAATGGGTCTTTCCGAGGTGCCGAGCGCGGGCGACAGCTTCGCTGTTGTCGAGGACGAGAAGCTCGCAAGAGAGCTCGTTGAAAAGCGTAAGTTCGACGCCAAGGAGGAGCAGTTCAAGCTCTACAAGAAGGTAACTCTCGACAACCTCTTCTCGCAGATAGAAGAAGGCGAGATGAAGACGCTGCCGATCATCGTAAAGGCGGACGTTCAGGGCTCTGTGGAGGCTGTAAAGCAATCGCTTGAAAAGCTGTCCAACAACGAGGTGCGCGTACAGGTCATCCACGGCGCGGTAGGTGCGGTAAGCGAAAGCGACGTTATGCTCGCTAATGCTTCCAACGCTATCATCGTAGGCTTCAATGTTCGTCCTCATCCCGATGCGGCGGAGAGCGCGAAGCGTGACGGAGTTGATATCCGTCTGTACCGCATAATCTACGACGCTATCGAGGAAGTCGAGGCTTCGATCAAGGGTATGCTTGCTCCGAAGTACAGAGACGTTGACTGCGCACGTATCGAAGTGCGTCAGGTATATAAGATCACAGGTGTCGGTGTTGTTGCGGGCTGTTATGTACTGTCCGGCAAGGTTGAGAGAAAGTGCAATATCAGAGTCGTTCGTGACGGCATAGTCGTTGCGGAGGACAAGATAAGCGGACTCAGACGCTTCAAGGACGATGTCAAGGAAGTTGCCGAAGGCTACGAGTGCGGTATCAGCCTTGAAAAGTTCAGCGATATCAAGGAAGGCGACATCTTCGAGGCTTACATCACAGAAGAATACAGAGATTAATTATCATAAAGGTGCAGCGTTACGCTGCCGCGGATGCAGGGCGGCGTCAGCCCTGCCGCCGTCTGCGTAAGACAAGCGCGTAAGCGCCGTAGAAGGAGGCGCAGTTTTGGCTAATCACAATTTAAGCAGGCTGACCGAGGACGTTAAACGCGAGATCTCGGCAGCCCTTCCCGCTATAAAAGACAAGCGGGTAAGCGGGGAGATCGTCTCGGTATCGAGAGTGGAGATAACCAGCGATCTTTCATACTGCAAGATATACGTTTCTGTGCTCGGCGACGAGGAGAAAACGGAAGGCGCGGTAGCTGCTCTCGAAAAGTCGGCAGGCTTCATTGTAAGGCGCATAAATGCGCGTATAAAAATGAGAAAGATGCCGAAGCTGATATTCCTGCCGGACAATTCACAGGAATACTACGAGAAGATCACAGGTATCATAGACTCGCTCCATATAGGCGAAGACAAAAACGGCGGCAGCGAGGACGAAAACAACGAATGACATAAGGAGAGTATGAGCGATGAAGTCTGAACTTATTGCGGTAAGCGAAGCCGATGATTTCATAAAAGCGCATGACAACTTTGTTATAATTTCCCACGCGAACCCGGACGGAGATACGCTCGGCTGTGCTTTCGCGCTGTGCCGCGCACTCCAGAAGCTCGGAAAAAAAGCTAAATATATCTGCGCGGACGAGATATCCCACCGCTACGACTTCATGAAAAAAGCCGTTGAGGTGCAGGAGTTCGAGCCGCAGACATATATCACCGTTGATGTTGCCGACAGAAAGCTGCTCGGCGATCTCGACAAGCAGTACGGCGATAAGATTGACCTTGCGATAGATCATCACATCTCGCACGTCGATTTCGCGAAGCGTCTGCTGCTCGCGCCCCATGCGGCTGCGGCAGCCGAGACTGTATATAAAGTAATACTTGAGCTCGGCGGCGGGGAGCTTTTCGATCCGCAGATCGCTGCGTGCCTTTACACCGGCATTTCCACGGACTCCGGCTGCTTCAAGTATTCCTGCGCGACACCGGAGACTCACCGTATCGCCGCGGAGCTGCTTGAATACGACTTTGACCACTCGGAGCTCGATTATGTGTTCTTCGATCTGAAAACAAAATCCCGCATTGCTCTTGAGGAAAAGATATACAGCAGCATTGAGTTCTATTTCGACGGCAAGTGCGCACTTGTGTCGGTGACCAAAGACCAGCTCGATTCCGTTGACCCCGAGGACGTGAACGGCATATCGGCAATACCGCGCTGCATAGAGGGCGTGGAGGTCAGCGTTGTTATGAAGCAGCGCGGCAACGGGAGCTGGAAGGCATCACTGCGTTCAAACAGAGATATTAACGTGCAGAAGATATGCTCAACCTTCGGCGGCGGCGGTCACGAGCGCGCGGCAGGCTGCTCATTCGGCAGTGCAAGCCTCGAAGAGGCAAAGGAACGCATAGTTGCGGAGATCGGAAAGGTGCTCGGATGAACGGAGTCATTTGTATTTACAAGGAAAAAGGATATACCTCATTCGACGTTGTTGCGATAATGAGAAGGTTCTGCGGAACAAAGAAGATAGGTCACGGAGGGACCCTCGATCCGATGGCGGAGGGGGTTCTTCCGATTTTTGTCGGAAATGCCACAAAGGCGGTGGATTACTGCCCGGACAGCACGAAGGAATACCGCGCGGGGATACGCTTCGGCGTTACCACCGATACGCAGGATTTCACGGGAAAGGTGCTCTCAACGTGCGACGATGTCGTACCAAGAAACGCAATGTACCGGCTGCAGAGCAAGTTCACCGGTGAGATGATGCAGACCCCGCCCATGTACAGCGCGGTGCAGGTGGACGGCCAGCGGCTTTACGAGCTCGCCCGCAAGGGTATCGAGATCGAGCGCGAACCGAGACCGATAAAGATAAGCTCGATAGAATTTGAGGAATTCGACGACAACACCGCGACAATGTTAGTCTCGTGCTCAAAGGGAACATACATCAGAACGCTCATACACGATATGGGCGAGGAGCTCGGCACAGGCGCGATAATGACAAGCCTTGTGCGCACGCGCTCCGGAAATTTCACACTGCGCGACTGCTACCGGCTCGAAGAAGTCCGTGCCGCCAGCGAGACAGGCGGGCAGGACGCGGTGGAGAAGCTGCTGATGCCGCTCGACATTATATTCAACTCTCTCCCTGCGGCGAGACTGAACGACACGCAGACGAGAATGTTCTTAAACGGTGTTGTGCTCGATATCAACCGCGTCGAGCTCGACAGGGACGAGGGACCCTACCGCATACTTTCCTCCGCGGGAAAGGTGATCGCGATAGGAAACAGGGGCGAGGAAAACGATCTTGCCGTGATACAGAGATTTTTCGGCACGGAGGAGCGCCGCCTGACGGAGGAATCCGCACAGGAGAACGGTGTCCGGATCGTGTCAGACAGCAAGCTCAAAGACGTAAATAATCTTAAAGGCGTAAGAATGGTATAATGCAGACCGATAATATACAGAGTAAAACAGCCGCGGCTCTCGGATTTTTCGACGGGCTGCACATAGGTCATCAGGCGGTCATACACAGCGCCGTGGAAGCCGGAAAGCGTCTCGGGACACCCGTGTCCGTGATGACGTTCAGAGGTGAGCCGGAGCTGCCGAAATTCGGCGGCAGGCACGATATTTGCCTTATGACGTATGATGACAAGGAAAGACTGCTTACCGGGCTCGGTGCGGAGCATATCTTCGCGTATGAGTTCCGGGATATACGGGATATGTCGCCGGAAGATTTTTTCCGGAACATTGTGATCGAAACAATGAACGCGGCTTACATAAGCTGCGGCGAGGATTTCCGCTTCGGAAAAGGCGGCAGCGGCGACGCTGAGCTGCTCGGCAGACTGTGTGCGCAGCACGGTATCGAGCTTGAAATAATCCCGCCCGTTTGCGCGGAAGGAGTTCAGGTAAGCTCATCGCTTATCCGCGGGCTTATCCGTGACGGCGATATCGAAGCTGCCGCGGAAATGCTCGGGCGCAGACCCTCATACACTCTCCCGGTGCTTCACGGCAGAAAGCTCGGGCGTGAGCTCGGCTTCCCGACGATAAATCAGGAGATACCGCCGTTCATGGTGCGGGCGAAGCGTGGTGTGTACGCGAGCGTTACCGAGCTTGACGGCAGGGAATATCCGGCGATAACGAATATCGGCGTAAAGCCGACGGTCAAGGAAGACGACGCGGAGAATATGGAAACGCACATCATCGGCTTTGACGGCGATCTTTACGATAAATGGGTGAAGGTCAGCCTTTGCCGGTTCATGCGCGAGGAAAAGAAATTCGGCGGAATTGACGAGCTGAAAGCGCAGCTCGAAGCCGACAGAAAAACTGTTCTCGGGTATGAGTTCACCAAGTAATGAGGGCGTTTTCATTACACTTTCATATAAATTTCACTTTTATGTAGTAACATCAATAGAGGTGTTTTCCGGGAATACTACGGAGAACGCAGAATATGTTCCGACTAAATCAAACTCAAAAGGAGCAGGATAAAATGATAGAAGTCAGACATCTGACAAAGAGCTACGGCT
Organism: Ruminiclostridium sp.; assembly: GCA_017395555.1. GTDB lineage: Bacteria > Bacillota > Clostridia > Oscillospirales > Ruminococcaceae > Ruminiclostridium_E. The sequence continues at coordinate 6,223 of JAFPUE010000075.1, forward strand.
CGAAAAAAGCGGTAAACGATATATCATTCACCGCCGAGGACGGGCAGGTGCTCGGGTTCCTCGGACCGAACGGTGCGGGAAAATCCACGACAATGAATATCCTTACCGGATATATCTCCTCTACAGAGGGGCAGGCTTTCATCAACGGAGTTGATATCCTCGAAGACCCGATAAAGGCAAAGAGCTTTATCGGCTATCTGCCGGAGCAGCCTCCGCTGTACTACGATATGACAGTCAATGAATATCTGAGCTTTGTGTACAGCCTCAAAAAATGCAAGCTCCCCAAGAAGTCGCATCTGAACGAGATCTGCGAGATCGTGAAGCTGACGGACGTGCGCGGAAGGCTCATAAAGAACCTGTCAAAAGGATATAAGCAGAGAGTCGGATTTGCGCAGGCGCTTGTCAGCAACCCGAAGGTGCTTATCCTTGACGAGCCGACGGTAGGACTTGACCCGAAGCAGATCATAGAGATACGCACGCTTATCAAGCGTCTCGGAAAGAACCATACCGTGATACTTTCCTCGCACATACTGCCGGAGGTACAGGCGGTATGTGACCGCATAGTTGTCATAAACAAGGGCAGGATAGTTGCCAACGACAACGCGGACAGCCTTGCGCGCAACCTCTCCGCAGATCACAAGCTGGTTATTCACATTGAGGGCGGCAGCGACGAGATAAAGAAGATACTTGAAAGTATTCAGGATATAGAGCGCGTATTTGTCGGCAGGCAGATCGACGAGCGCGTGTATGAATACCACGTTGAAGCGAAGGAGGGCGCGGATGTGCGCCGCGATATATTCAGGAAGCTCGCCTCGCGCAACTATCCGATACTGATGATGCGCTCGAACGAGCTTTCGCTTGAAGAGGTATTCTTAAAGCTCACAACCGGTGACGAATACGGAGGAGCCGAGAAGATAGAGACAAAATTCGACAGGCTCGAAAAGGGGGAGAATAAATAATGATCGCAATAATGAAGCGCGAGCTTTCCGCTTATTTCAAATCCCCGATAGGATATGTGTTCATCGCGGTATCCTTCCTGTTTTCGGGCTTGTTTTTCTGGTATTTCGCCCTCAGCGTGGGAAGCACGGATATTTCCTTCGTATTTCTCGGAATGTTTTATGTTTATATGATATTTGTGCCGGTTCTCACGATGCGCCTTATGGCGGACGAGAACAAGCAGCGCACCGATCAGCTTCTGCTGACTGCGCCGCTCGGGCTTATGCGCCTTGTGGCAGGCAAATTTCTTTCCGCGTATATCGTATTCATTCTCGGTGACATCGTAATGCTGAGCTACGGCATTGTCCTCAGCTTTTTCGCGACGGTGAACTGGGCGATAATCCTCGGCAACTTCGTTGCCCTCGCTCTTATCGGAGCAATATTCGTATCCGCGGGATTGTTCGTCTCTACTCTCACCGAGAGCCAGATGGTTGCCGCAATAGGATCCATAGCTCTCAACGCCGCCCTCGCGCTCATCAACGTTCTCTCGTCGGTGATCCCGGTGCAGGCAATATCCGATGTTATCAAGCAGCTTTCGGTTTTCGACAGATACTACGAATTCACAACCGGGATATTCAGTCTCGGCGGCGTAATCTTCTTCATAAGCGCCGTCATCATCTTCCTCTTCCTCACCGTCCGTATCCTCGAACGCCGCCGCTGGGCATGAGCGCGGAAGCCCGCGCGGGCGACTGCTGTATTTCAGAGATACATCTGCGGGCAGCCGCAGCAAGAAACGCAGTGGGGTTGGCAAAGATTTCATTGATTACAGAATGAAAGATTGTGTGCAAGCTAAAATTCAAGGAGTTTAGATAAATGTCTGAAAATGAAGATATAAAGATCGGGCAGTCCGACGAGGTTGTAACGGAAGAGACTTCCGAAAAGCCGCAGGAGACTGCAAAAACGGCAGAAAAGCCGGTAAAAAAACCTAAAAAAGCCGGTAAAAATCCGTTTAAAAGCAGAAAATTCAAGCACGGCTCGCTGTCGGTGGTTTTCACCGTTATGTTCATCGCGGGTATCGTGCTCATTAATATCATTCTGAACCTCGTGCTCGAAAGATTCAACGTCGAAGCCGATCTCACCTCCGGCTCGATATTCACCCTCGGCGACGAGACCGTTGATTATATCAGTCACCTCGATGACGATATCAGCTTCTTCGTCACCGCCGACAAGGACGAGCTCAAAGGCGCGGGTCAGCTCTACGAGCAGACGGTTGAGTACCTCGACAGAATGACTGCGCTCAACAGCCGTTTCAGCGTAAAGTATGTGAACCTGCTCAAGGATCCCGACTTTACAAACGACTACGTCGAGACACTCCAGAATTATCAGGTCATCGTCCGTAGCGGAAAGACCGACAGATACCGCATACTCTCCATAAATGACTTTATGAAGTATAAGCTCAGCGACGGAAATACCTACGATTACAGCGAAGCGAGCATGTATGTGAACTACGGCGGATATACCGTTACCGATTATTCGAGCGTTGCCGAGGAGCAGCTTGTCTCCGCTATCATGTCGGTATCTCTCGACGATCCGACAGTCGTTACCTTCGTCAAGGGCTACGGCGAATCCAACAGCACCGCCCTCGAAACTATCCTCACCGATAACGCCTATGTGACGCAGGAAGCCGAGATCGAGCGAATTGAGGCTATACCGGAGAACACCGATATCCTCGTTATCCACGGTCCCACAAAGGATTACAGCCTCGACTCCATAACAAAGATAGATACATGGCTGTCAAATAACGGAAAATACGGCAAGAACCTTATATATATCGCAACTCCCGATACTTCGGAGACACCGAACCTCGACGAATATCTCGCCGAGTGGGGAATCGAGGTAGGACGCGGATATATCCTCCAGTTCGACGAGAACCACGCGTATTATACCGGCTCCGCGCTCCCCGTTATGCAGGATATCGAAATGAAGACAGATACAGCATACTACGAGGCAATGAAAAAGTCGGCTGGCTCGTCCTTCATTGGCTACTACGTTCGCCCCGTTATCAAGCTCTGGGAGAACGAGGGCAACCTTGCCAACGTATCCATTGCGAGCGCTTACGGCGATAGCTGCATTATGTTCCCGTTCACTGCGGACGAGGGCTGGGCTCCGTCGGAGGATAACTTCGCGGCGTATGACGTTATAGTCGAAGCATCAAAGGTGCAGTTCGCAGACAACAATCAGCCGACATACAGCAAGGTAATTGTCTGCGGAAGTGACCAGCTCTTTACCGACTATTTCACCACCGCCTCCAATTACAGCAACGGCGAGGCTGCACTGTCCCTGTTCGATGCCAACTCCGAGAACAACGGCAAAACGATAAGCATAGTTGAAAAATCCTTTGCCGCGGAGACATATCAGATAGACCGCAGCACGCAGATCGCGATAGGCGTTGCGTTTGCGATAGTAACACCGGTAGTCATCATAATTATCGGAATAATCGTATGGCTCAGGAGAAGAAGATTATAATGGGCAAGAATGCAAAGATAATAATTTTTTCGCTGATCGGACTTGCTGTACTCGGCGGAGTTGCAGCCGTTCTTATGCTGACGGCTCCGGCGGACAAGCAGCCGGCGGAAGAATCGGAGACCTCTGTGGTATCCGACGAAGAAGCTGCTGCAGCCGCGGCGGAGCTCGTTCTCTGCAAAAGAACCGAGACCGAAGCGGAGCGTATAGATGTCACCAACCCTATCGGCAGCTATACGATAATCCCTGCGGGAGAAAAAGACGGCGCTGTCGAATGGACGATATCCGGGCTTGAAAATGCTCCGCTCGATACTGCATCACTCTCCGCATCTGCGGGATATGCCGTTGATCTCGAAGCCTCGGAATTTGTCATAGAGGTCTCGGACAGCTCTGAGCTCGCGAAATACGGACTGGCGGAGCCTGCCGCGCAGATAAAGACGAAATTCTCCGACGGAACGGAATTTGCGCTCAAAGTCGGTATCGAAGTGCCAAATATGACATCTTACGTTTACGCAACGGCGGACGATAAGAAGGTCTATACCGTTATGAAGAGCAAGACCTCGGGCTATACGGGAAGCGCGCTCGGATATGTGCAGACAGAGACGATACCCGCATACGACTCCGAAAGCGGCGAAGCAGTCGATAAAATGACGATAGAACGCATTGATCTCGAAGAGCCGATAGTAATAGAGAGCATTGAACCGGAGGAGGACGAGGACACGATACAGGTCTATTCGTTCCGCCTGACAAGCCCGTACACGGCTTATGCCGATCTTACGGACGCGCCGAACTTCATATACGGACTGTTCGGACTGACGGCAACCTCGGCTGAATGTGTCGATCCCGACAAAGATCAGTGGGAGACTGCCGGATTAAACAACCCAAACTGCGTTGTTACCGTCGAGACGAATGTCAAGACCTACACGCTCACAATAGGCGCGGCTCTTGTTGAGACGACGACTGACGAGGAAGGCAACGAGACGAAAAAGCTCAACGGCTTCTACGGAGTAACGAGCGAGATACCGAATGTCATTTACCGTTTCGACGCAAGCAACATTCCGGCGCTTACGGTACAGCCCCAGGAGATAATGTCGAAGCTGTTCCTCATGCCGTATATCTATTCGCTGAGCTCGATAGATTACAGCGACTCCGAGGGCAGAACGATCAATCTTGGCATTGAGACGATCAAATCCGCGGACGAGGAAGTCGGCGATATCCACAAGTTCACGGTAAACGGCGAGACATGGGACGAGCAGGCGTGCAAGGACATCTATCAATATCTGATATCCGCGTCCGGCGAAGAGCTGTATTTTGACGAGGACAAGGGCGATCTTATTGCCGAGATAGTGTATAACTACAAGAAAAAGACCGACGGCGTTAACGGCAAGGATATCGTTCGTATCTACGAATCAAACACCGACAGAAAGATCATACTCAATCTCAACGGCGAAAATCTGTACAAGACCCGCCAGATCTACGCTACACAGCTTCTCAAGAACATCGGTAACTTCCTGACCGGCGGCGAGATAACTTTGACGTATTAAGCGCCGGCGCCGAAGCCGGCGCTGGCAGTAGCTGTATTTCACAGTTGCTTCTATGGACGGCTCTCATAGAAACGCAGTGGGGTTGGCGATATATCATTCATAAAAAGAAAGACCGTTGAAATTAGCAGTTTCAACGGTCTTTTTCTGAACAAATCTCTGTAATCTGTCTTCCCATTGATGTGAACAGAATAGTAGAAACAGGGTAACAATAAGAAGAATGATGTCAATGAGTCGCCGCCTATGCAAGAGCTGTCCCTTAAACCTCACTTGTGCGGCGGACTGACAGCGCGGGCTACCGCGCCGCCGGCCGCGTAGGCCAAAAAATCTTGAGCGAAGCGACTTCTCTTGAAAAAACGCATCCTTGGATCCAAGGTGAAACCTTGGTCGAGCCCGGGGCGAAGCTCCGGCAGGGATTGGGACAGAGTCCCAAACAGCCGAAGGCATTTTCGTACTTAATCAAAATCGGTATTTATCAACAGATTTCTCACTTAATCGGCGGGACATCGTCTTCGTACTGTATCTCAACGTACTCGTCGGTGTCTGTGTCGTTATCCTCCTCGGAAGGTACGATCTGCGGGATATCCTCGTACTGCTCGGTGTAAGTTCCGCCGCAGCCATAATTCTCTGCCGCGTACACAAGAGTCATATAGCACTCCATAAGCTCCTCGTATGTTGCCTCGCGCACGGCGTACAGCTCCGCTTCGTTAAGAAACGACTTGATCTCGTCAACGAGACCAACTCTGCCAACGGAGGACAGATCGTATATCTGCTGTATCGTGAGGTTCTCGCGCATTTTCTCGAATGCGGAGTCAAGCGAGGAATTATAGTCGCAGTACACTATCGGGAGCGATACCGAGACTGCCGGGCGGTACTGCTGAACGCCGTTCTCGTCTATGATATAATTATTTGTGAATACAACTTCCTCCGCTTTGGCAAACTCAAATCCCTTCTGTTTCAGCTCGGTTATTGTCTGCGGGAGAGCTTCCGCCGTTACCCCGCAATCGTTGTGGAACAGGATTATCGAGCCGGAAGCGGCGCTGTCGGTCACGCGTTTTCTTACGGAATCCGCGTCCGGGTCATCGAGGTCTTTGCTGTCAACGTCCCACTGAACCGGGATATACCCCATTCCCTCTATCGTGGTCAGCGTCTTGTCGTCGTAATCTCCGAACGGTGCGCGGTACAGCGTCGGATCCTTGCCGGTGAGCGCTTTTATCTTCTGCGCTGCAGATTTTGTATCAGCGATAAGATCGTTGATATTCATTCCCTTGATATGTATGTTCTTGTCGGAGCAGTTCTGCACGGAATGTCCGGCTTTGCTCATACTGCGCACGGCATCAGGGTGCGCATCGCAGAATTCTCCCGTTACAAAGAATGTCGCCCGGACGTTCGCAGCCGAGAGTGTGTCGAGCAGCTTGTCGGTGTCGGACGCGTCCCACGCGCAGGTGAATGTCAGCGCGACTTTGTTGTCTCCGCGCTCCGCACGGCACACCGGCATTTTTCCTGCTTCCGCAGACGCGGTCACCGAGCCGAATACCGCAAAAATTATTATCAGCGCTGCCGCGAGACATACCAGCACCGTCAGCGTTACCCTCATTATCTGCTTTTTCGTCATTGTATATACAACCATTTCTATCATGTCCTTTCGGTTTCGTTATTTGATTGTATTCGGTATGTCCGGACAATATGCAGTTGTTTCTTTTATTTTAACATATTGCACAATTTATGTAAATCAAAATTGTGATAAAAATGGATTATTGTCAAGTTTTTGTAAAATTATTATATTCTCTATTTACATTTCGCAGGGTTTATGATATTATGATTTATGAATTAAAATATCTATTTATTTTGAATAGCTTCTGATCATATATATCCAAACCGGGATCCTCCCCACACACGAAAGTGCGCGGGGAGGATTTCCGGTTTTTTGTAATTGACAGCTGATAAGTAGAGACAGCACTTATTGACGTTTCTTTTCCCCGACTCCCGCGGGGAAAAGAAACAAAATATATTGCACTCTATTAATGTGAAATAAGTATTATAACGGAGAAAACAACAGTACCGCAAAGGCGGCTGCCAATGCGGTACTGTCGGTGAGATAGAGATATTATTATGAGAGGTGTAAGCTGATTATTTGGAGAGGTAGTTGTAAACGAATTTCAGTGCGTCTCCTCTGGTAAATGCGGCTGTCGGACGGAATTTTCCGTTTGAGCCGGTCATAAGTCCGGAAGCGTCGGCTATCGCGATATAACCGATGTACTTGCTCGAAGCCTTGACATCGCTGAACTTGTTCTTGAATATCGAAGTCATTTCCGCAACTTCCTTGCCGTACTTTCCGGTAACGAGTATCTTCGCGGCAGCCTGTCTGTTGAGAGAGTAATCCTCTTTATATCCGGTCTCTCCGTAGAAGCCTATAAACTGCATAAGATTGGAAAAGTCGCCTGCTGTTATCGCCTTATTTTCGTCGAGCTTGCCGTCCTTGTCCATAAGGGTTATGCCGTACTTTTTCAGCTTCTCGGCAATAGTCTTGTACTTGCTGCCTTCAAGATCGGCGTATTCGCCCTGCTCGACTGCCTCATCGTAAATTGTGCCGTTGTAATTCGTGCGCTTGCCGGTGAACGCGTCGATGTAGAGGATGCTGTCGGAAGCGTAAACGAGTGCTGTTACGACTTTCTTGGACTTTGTATTGTAAGCGCAGCGGTATTTGAGACCGAGACCTACCTGCTTGAAGAAGCTCTTGTATGCTTCCGATTCGGAGATGATGTTATCGGGCTTCGGATATTTTACATTGTCATAGTATGTGATACTGAAGCTCGTGATCAGACCGTTGTTGGAAATTGTGATAGCGGCATTCTCATTGTCACATTTTATACCGTAAGCCATACGGTTTACTGTATAGCTTCTGGAAGTAATGCGCGGGTTGCCGATAGGCTTTCCGTTATTGTCATACTTGTCATACTGCTTTTTCTCATAGCTCAGCGTGAGCTCGCCGAGATTGTCAAGGCGTTCCTTGTTAACTATCTTTTTCAGGTAATTTTTCGCCTTTGCGTCGGTTGCCGCAGCCTTCATGGAAGTGCCGTTATCCTGCGCCCAGCAGTCGAAGCTCATAAGATCGCCGGTCTCCGCGTTGTAGGTCATGCTGCCGTAAACATCGTTATAGTCATCGTCATAATCCGAAGCGGGAACGGTGAGGGTCTTGTATTCGCCGTTGAGGTCAATGTATTTTTCGGACTTGCCGGAGAAGGACACATTTCTGACATAAGCACCGAGCTGCTCGTTGAAGCTGCAGTACTGGTATGTTACCTCGGGATCGTCGGGGATATAGAATATGCCCAGCTTCTTGAGATCGTCAAGCTCCTTGTCCGCCTTTATGAGCGAGTCCTCCTTTTCGAGCTTCTCGATCTCCTCCTGTGTGAAGGTCACTGCTTTGTTAGCACCGGTATGAGGATTTGCATCGTCTGCGCACTCTTCCTCCGCTACTATCTCAGCACTGCCATATTCGCCGTAGTCCTCATAAGTGGATAGCTTTCCGGTGAATGCGTTTATCTGACCGCTCTTTGTCTGACGATAGATAAGGTGCGGTGTGCGCTCCTTTGTCTCCCAGTCATAATCGAGAGTATATACAAGCTCAACGGGGAAGAGCTCCTGATAAGCTGCCTCCGCCTTTTCCTGCGAGATAGCGCCCTTTGAATCGGAGAACGTCGCGCCGTTAATCCAGTTGAAGTTGTATCTTATCAGATCGCCGGTGTTCTTGTTTATGGTCACATATCCGGTCTGTCCGGTAACGTCGATATCGTTCGATACGCGCTTGAAGCGCAGGGTAGCTTCATTGCCGTAGAGGGAAATGGTGAACGAATCGTCGTCTATCTTTACATTGTTATAGATAGTCGGGTTCAGCTCTTTTATGTACTTCTTCGCGGCAGCCAACAGCTTCGCGTCGGAGAGCTTCGCAAATGACGGCTTCCATTCATTTTCATCGGAGTAATACTGGCTGAAATACGCGCTCTTGATGACCTTGCCGACGATGCTTACGGTTATGCGTTCGCCGTTTGTGCTGTCCTTCTTTTCCCATGTGAAGTTGTAGCGCGTACCGTTGTTCTCGGTAGAGGTGCGGTAGTTGAACTCGGAATACTCCTTCGGGATCTCAATTCTCTGCTTGACATAAGTAAGCTCTTTCTTCATTGCCTCGTCTTCTGCGGCGCTTGCGTAGATACCTACGGACGGTATTGCGAGTGCGGCTGCGAGAAGTGCGGCGCTTGTCCTTTTAAACTTCATAATATTTATCCTCCGTTCTTCCTCCGCCGCAGGCAATGCTGTCGCGGAGGGAATAATTTTTGTTCTCCCCGTCATTCGGACGGGGATCTGTTCTGCGCATTTCGCCTGACTTTTGTAGGGGGTCATTTGTTTTTTGCGCTTCTATTATATAAAACGGTTTTTCGGGGCAAAAGGTGACAGGATTTTTGAAAAAATTTTGGGAATTTGAAACATTTCGTAGATTTTTAACAATTCAGCTGTGTTCTCCGTCTCTCGTCTGTGCATTATCACAAGAAGCAATCCCCGAATCCCGTCACGATTAAAAATCGTCGCCGCAGGCAAAGCAGGACGAACGCGACACCACAACTATTCATTATTCATTTTTCACTATTATCAAAACGCCCCCGGCTTTTGGTTGTCGCCGGGGGTGATTGTGATTTCTGTAATTATGCCATCTGTAAGAATCTCTTGTACTCGGACGGATCCTGGCATCTTGAAAGAGCGAGCTCATTCGAGATACGGCCGTTGCGGACGAGACGTGCGAGATCCTGGTCAAGCGAGAACATTCCGTCCTTACGTCCGGTAGCTATCGAGCTCGGGATCTGGAATATCTTACCTTCACGGATCATAGCGCGGATCGGGTCTGTTGCCGCCATAACTTCAAGAGCAGCTACACGGCCTCTGCCGTCTGTGGTAGCGCAGAGTGTCTGCGAAACAACTCCTACCATGGAGTTTGCGAGCTGCGAACGGATCTGACCCTGTGAATGAGGCGGGTAAACGTCAATGATACGGTCAAGGGTATCAGCCGCGCCTGTCGTATGCAGTGTGGAAAGAACGAGATGTCCTGTTTCAGCGGCGGTTACGGCAGCATTTATAGTCTCGAAGTCACGCATTTCTCCGACGAGGATAACGTCCGGGTCTTCACGGAGAGCCGCACGGAGCGCGCCTGCGAAGCTGTCAACATCGACGCCGATCTCACGCTGGTTGATCATGGACTGCTTGTGGTTGTGCAGATACTCGATAGGATCCTCGATCGTGATGATGTGGCAGTTCTTCTGGCGGTTGATGTAGTCTATCATAGCCGCGAGAGTTGTGGACTTACCGGAACCGGTAGGGCCTGTTACGAGAACGAGACCTCTGGGCTTCAGTGCGAAGTCGCCGAGAATATCGGGCAGATACAGGTCTTTGAGTGTCGGGATATCGTTTCTGAGGAGTCGCATTGCGACAGCGTGATATCCTCTCTGTCTATATACGTTTACACGGTGTCTGTGACCGGAGTTGGAAACGTATGAGAAGTCGGCATCGAGACCCTTCTGAATGGTCTGCTTGTGTTTTATAGATGTGATCTGGTTTATTACGTTAACAATGATCGGCTCGGTGCAGTCCGGATATCCCGATACTTTTTTGATGTTACCGTGCAGACGCACGATCGGAGGAAGTCCGGCGGTGAAATGAAGATCCGAAGCGCCCATTGCTCTTGTTTCGTCAAGGATCTGGTTAATGTCAATAGTATTGTTGTTGCTCATTTTTTTCTCCATTCTGATTTGACCCGAAGGATATTATTATACCGAGTATGTTGCCTTTACAAGCTCGTCCATTGTTGTTCTTCCGTCAAGAACCATGTCCGTAACGTTGTCACGAAGCAGTCTTGTACCGTTCTTTCGAGCCTGTATTCCTATCTGTTCAGCCGTTGCGTTTGCGGCGATAAGCTCCTTGATATCGTTCGTCGAAACGATGATCTCGTGGATAGCGGTTCTTCCCTTGAAGCCTGTGTTGTGGCAGGTGCGGCAGCCGCCTATGTGGTGCTGGTATATCTCAACCGGTTTGTCCTTGCCGACGAGCTTTAAGTCTGCGGGATCGGTAAGCAGTATCTTTTCGCGGCATTCCGGACAGAGCAGCTTAACGAGACGCTGTGCAATAACGCCGACGAGCGAGGAAGCAACCATGTACGGTGCAACGCCCATATCAACGAGACGCAGGATAGTGGAAGCGGCATCGTTGGTATGCAGTGTGGAGAGAACCAAGTGTCCCGTGATAGCCGCACGGATAGCGATATCGGCAGTCTCACCGTCACGGATCTCACCGACCATTACTATATCCGGGTCCTGACGGAGTATGGAACGAAGCGCGGCAGCAAAGGTCATGCCCGCCTTTTCGTTCATCTGACACTGGTTAACGCCGTCGATCTTCTTTTCGACAGGGTCCTCTGCCGTAACTATGTTTACGTTAGGCTTTGAAAGTTCACCGAGCGTAGCATAAAGAGTTGTGGACTTACCGGAACCTGTAGGTCCGGTAACGAGCATAACGCCGTTAGGACAGCGTATGATCTGCTTGAACATCTCGTAGTTGTAGTCCGTCATACCGAGATCGGTGATCTTTCTTGCCTTTTCGTCACCGGTGGCAAGAAGACGTATAACGCATTTCTCACCGTAAACCGTCGGTATCGTCGAAATACGAAGGTCCTGGTTTACGCCGTCAATAACGGCACTGGAACGTCCGTCAAGCGGGATACGCTTTTCGGCTATGTTCATACCGCCGAGGATCTTTATACGGGTGATGAGCGAGCTGTGTACCGCGGGCTTGACCGCCATCTTCTCCACGCACTCGCCGTCTATACGGTAACGTATTCTCGTTCTGTCCTTGAATGGCTCGATATGGATATCGGAAGCTCTGTCGCGGTACGCGGACTCGATGATCGTATTAACGAGCTTAACAACAGGCGCGTTATCTATACGCTCTTCGGAGCCGTCGGATACCTGATCCTGCATGAGCGCGGCAGTGGAGTCGTACTCCTTTTCGATATCGCCCATAACGTTGGTAACGGTTGCCGCCGAATAAACTCTGCCTATCGCTTCGTTTATGGAAGAGCGGGTAGCGAGCTGGGCGTTTATCTCCATACCCGTCTGGATCTTCAGTTCTTCAAAAATGTAGAAGTTTACCGGGTCATTCGTCGCGACATACAGTCTGCCGTTGTTGATCCTGTACGCGATAACGCAGTTCTTCTTTGCTACAGCTTCCGGTATCTTCTTCACTGCCTCGGTCTCGATCTTTGTTGTGGTAAGATCAATGAACGGGACTTTAAGTCTCTGCGAAAGAGCCTGCGCAAGCTGGGTTTCGGAAACGTATCCGAGATCGAGAAGCATATCACCGAGCTTTTTGCCCGTTTCCTTCTGCTTAACGAGGGCATCTTCCAGATGCTGCTTGGTGATGTAACCGCTTTCAAGCAGTATCTGACCTATGGGTATGTTTTTCATTTGCTGACCTCCGGGTTTATATTTCGGGAGCGGTGTTTTCCGCCCTCTGAATTATTTTCTTTAAAAGGTTGATATTATTTCCGATTTATGATAAAATAACAGTATAATCCATTCAGAAAGGATAATTGCAATGTTAAGTATTTTTGACAATCGCTTCCCGTTCTGGTACACGATCATCTTCATAGCGATGACATTTATTCTCGGAGCTGTAATCGGCAGCTTTCTCAATGTCGTAATAATCCGCGTACCGAGACATGAGCCTATCGCCGGCGCACACAACCGCAGCCATTGTATGTCCTGCGGTCATCAGCTCAGCGCCCTTGACCTTGTTCCGTTTTTCAGCTACATATTCCTTGGCGGAAAATGCCGTTACTGCAAGGCGAAGATCTCTCCGAGGTACTGGATCGTCGAGCTCATAACTGCTGTGACATTTACGCTGTCGATCATGACACTCGGGCTTTCCATAAATCTGCTGATAGCCTTCGTTCTCGCGGCAGCTCTGATAGTTGCGAGCGGTACGGATATCGACACAATGGAGATCCCCTACGGCTGCAGTCTCACTATCGCGGGGCTTGGAGTTATCGCTACCGTGATGTCGATCTTCACCGGAGATATGCCGTGGTATGATCATCTTATCGGAGCGGCAGCAGCAGCTATTCCCTTCGCGATACTCGCGATGTTCGGAGCAATGGGCGGAGGCGATCTTCAGATAATGGCGGCTGCCGGACTCCTGCTCGGTTGGAAGAACATAATCCCCGCAGCAGCTATCGGCATCATACTCGGTGCAGTCGGCGGCTCGATAGAGCTTATCTCGGTTCCCAAAGGCACCAAGAAGCGTGCGCAGGAAAAGTCGTTGGAGATCGCGGAGAAGTGGTACGAGCAGCAGAAGGAGAACGGGATCTCGATACTTCCCGGTAAGACCGAAGCGATATTCGGCAGCATATTCAAGGGAAAATCCGATATCGAGAAGGAGTGCGTTGACGAGAAGTGCTGGAACGGCACGCCGAACATAGACGCTCTCAACGAGGCATTAAGCAGCGAGCTCTCCGATATATCGAAATTCGCGGTATCTATCGTGCTCAGCGAAGAAAAGGTGACCAAGGTGACCTGCAAGCGTCAGGTAGTGTTCGGACCATATCTCTCTCTCGGTATCACGACCGCATTCCTTATCGGCGGAAAGATAATCGCGTGGTACCTGGGTCTTATGGGTGTCTGAGCTTATTAAGAAAAACTATCCCGGAAGCTGCGGCTTCCGGTTATTTTTTTGCCTAAAACAGTGATAAGCGTACATGACCCTGTGCGCTTATCACTGTTCCCCGCGCTTTCGCGCGGGGTGATAGTGTGAGTTTAATGATTATTACTTTCCGATCGTGACATCGGATACGGAATACTTTCTGACATTGTAGAGAACGACCATATCATAGCCCGCAGTAGTTTCGGTGGGGGATGACGGACGTGTTACCGAGGCGCCGGAAATAGACGGAACAGGAGTTATGAGCTGTGTTACGCCGTCCTCTGCGTACATCGGAGAACCGTCCGCATATTTCGCCGGCTGATACTTGACCTCGACCTTGATATTCTCAAGACCGAAAGATACGTTCTCGGAGCCGGAACGATATATTGCGTACTGATCGAGCGGGTTTGTTCCCGTCTTGTTAGTGATAAAGTTGTAATAATCCTTTACATTGTCCTGCGTGATCTTACTGCCGCTGTCTCCGAAATCGTATGAGTCGATACGGAAATTGAGGTAAGCCTTCTGCTTCATCGGGTTTGACTCGGGCGCGAGATTGTCACAGGTGATAAAATAGGTGTAGTTGCCGTAGAAGTCATTGTTGTAAACGAGATTTACCGGTACCATAGTTGTTGCTTCGGGAGGCATTGTATCAGATGTTATAGCCAGATCATAAACCTTGAAATTACCTTCTGTGGTATCAAATTCGAATATCATCATTCTCGGGTTGTCATTCGACGAGTGATGCTGGTTATACATATTCGCGTAAGCTGCTGTCTGATTCGAGGAATAATAATGCTCACCGACAAATACCTTGATATCGTTCGCAAAAGCGAGACGACGCTCGATATAATTACCGAGGCAGTTATTGATCGTGATCGCATCACTGCGCGCATTGGTGTTGCTCATCATAGAGCGTATGGGCGTTGCGAACGCCACAACACACGCCATGAGTATCGCTATTATAGCGATAACAACTACCAGCTCAACGAGCGTGAAGCCCTTGCGGGCGCGGCGCTTTGCGATTGATTTAAGTAACTTCATTTAAGCGCCTCCTCTCAGCTCTGGATCGTTATACTTGCATCGGTACGTGGTTTAGCAACGGAGAAGCTTGAGCTGCTCGTTCCGGAAGCCACCGCGAACCAGTAATGCGCGAGTCCGCCTTCATTCACATAATCGGAATCGAACGAGTTGTTGTTCGCGTAGTTTGTAAGATAAAATCTGACTTTAATATTGTTCCTTGTCGCGTTTGTTATTCCCGTTATCATAAGCAGAGAGGGCTTATCCGTAAGAGTGATATCCTCTGTTCTTATAAACGTTGAATACGGGTGGGTAGTTGTGCCTACGGTTTTTCCGTCAGCCGTCGTTCCGTTTGAAAGAATTGTTGCAAGGTATCCGCCCGGGAGCTTTATGGAAACGCTCGCGGTCTCACCGTCAGCAATAGTGTCGCTTACCGAAAGAGTAAGTGTGTAAACACCGGGGATAGACGCGTTCTTGTTGGGAACATACGTCCAGTCGGTATCGACATCTCTGTCAACGCTGTCGGAACAGTTGATGCTGATAAGATCCTTTACAAAATCCTCGTCACCCTGCGGAACGACACCGTATCTGATCGCGTTGGAGACCATACCGCTGATCATAAGGTCAGCGTCGGCTGTAGGCGCCTTTGTGATCGGAACCTCATTGCCTCCGGCATCCTTTACAAGCTGTACCACGCTTCCGCCGTAGCAGTCCGGACAGGTGTAGCTTCCGCTGAACTTGTTGAAGTCGAAGTCGGTGCAGGTTCCTGTTTTTCCGCAGGAAAGGCACTGCATCTTGATTTCAGACTGCTGTATTACCTGATCGCACTTCGGGCACTTGAAGAAATTCGTTGTGCTGTCCTTGTCGAACCAGTAGCTTATCTTGTAGCTTGCCTTTTCGTCGTCGGACGCGCTCGAGTATGTACTTGTCTCATAGATATAAGACATATAGTCGAGGTTGTTCGCATGATTCTTGCAGTTTACGTTCGTGCACTCGATAAAGTTCTTGTATCCGTCCACTGTGCTGTATGTCATTGAAAAATTCTCGGAACCGAACTTCATATTGAGTGTCTTGGAATCGTCACCGTAAGTCTTCTTCGTACTGTCCTGGACTACATTCTGAACGAGATTGTTAAGGTCTGTCTCCGCGTCGCTCGCTTTCTTGGAAAGCTGGATCGTCTGGGACATTATCATAAGCACCATTCCGGTCAGAGCGGCAAATACAGCGATCGCAATAACGCACTCTATGAGGGTAAATCCCTTTTTACCGGAGAGCACCTTCATCATTTTTTTCATAATATCGCTTTCCTTTCATTTTCCCGTTCCCGCCGTTAAGCGGGAACGGGATAGCCGTTGTGTTGTTTAACCGAGATAGTTCTTGCCTACTCCGCTTGTGATCCAGTAGCCGTCTGCGGGAGTGCTGTCGCCGCCGGGGGGTGTGTACTGTGTCATGGAACCTAAGATTTCGGAGATAACGGAGGGTTTGGGTTCGCAGTAATTGAAGAAACCATTTCTTGTAATATAAGACGAAACTATCATTCCGCCGAATATCGGACAGTTTCCGCCCGGATCTGTTGTACCCTGATCGTATATACCGTTAGGTGCGTAGATGTAACCGCAGAAGGTGTTGTCGATACGGTTGCCGTCAACAGCCACACCGCCGTTCTTGTTGGATACGAGCATTATTCTGTCATCATAGCCGGACTTGGGCTGTGAGCCGCTCAGCATGCCTTCCATTACGCTCTGGGTCTGCCAATTGCCGGAGATCTGGGAAACCTGTTCTTCAGTGCCGACGGTCTCCTTCTGGTCTACGCAATACTTTGTGGTCTCGACCTCTGCCTGCAGCTTTGAATAGTCGATGACCTTGACCTTTGTTTCGCCTACCATAGCTTCGGTTACTTCGGGATCATAGGAAACATACTTACCGGTGGTCGTGTTGTAGTTGCCGAGCTCAAACAATATGTTTCCGTCGCCAACGAGCTGTACCTTTGATTCACAGCCGTTGCCTGTATCGCCCTGTCTCCACGAGAAAGCATTGTTGCCGTTGCCGTCAGTCGCTGTGGAGGAACCGTCGTTGAAGTTCGCCTTCAGTACTACAGGCATCGTGTCTCCGCTGTTTGGAACGTTGAAGTTATAGATAAGGTTGTTTGTGTTATATGAACCGAGTTCAAAGTCGATCAGATAGCCGTCTTCATCGTAAGGAACATCAATTGTAACTGTACCGCCGCTCAATGTTGCGGTTATTACCGTACCGTCCTTAGCGACAAATTCCGCACCGTCATCGGTCCTGTGAGCTTTTGTGCCGTCCTCATATTCTACAACAACATTGCCGGAGGCGTCTACAAAACACTCTTCATCAAGTATTACTTCGCCGGTGTCAACAAGTTTTGCAACCTTATGATAATGTATTCCGCCCGCGGTATAGGACTGAGAAACCGTGATCTCACAATTTCCATACATACTGCCCCACGGACCGTAGTTCATACCCTTTGTCTCGGTAGTAACGATCGCACCGCCGGCAGCAACGATCGTACTGATAGAAGCCAGATCGGTGGGAGGAAGCGCGCCGTCGATCTCATCGAGGTTTACGGTAACGGTGTTCTTCATAGTATCGGCAGTCGCCGTATAGGTATCGAATGACGTTGTTTTTGTCTTGGACGATATCGCCGATGTAAGGCTTGTATCCTTTACGGTTTCCTCAAATTTATCCGTTTCCGTATTGGCTTTGATAGACGATACGGGAACTGTTACGGAGTTGGGATCCCATGTGCCTTCCGAAGCGCTGCCGTTAGTGGACTTTGTGAAGCTGCCGTTTACATAGAGCTTTTTGCCGGAACCGACTTTGAATTCGCCTGTTGTGTTAAGCGAAAGATAAGTTCCGGACATAGCGCCGACATTGTTTACTCTGCTTGTAATATCCTCGTCCGCTCCGTAGTAGATGTTGCCCTGAACATGAACATTGGCGTTTATAGTTACCGTACCGCCGGAGCAGAGGTAAAGGTCGCCCATGATATATACGTCGCCGGCATCTAACGTGAAGCCGTTTCCGCCGAGGACGCAGTCGCCCTTCACATAAAGGTTATTGCCGTTAAGGTTAAGAGCGTTTGCGTTATTGCCGACCGCAAAGTCGCCGCCGATATACCAGTCATGTCTTGATGTCGCTGTAGCCTTCGGGATATGCGTTGTGAATTTATCGAGATAAACCGAACCTGCGGCGGTGATACCTCCGAGGAAGTCATTGCCGTTATGACTCGGGAATACCGTCCAGTCATTCTCGAAGTAAGCGTTGTCGCTTATCTCGTGGGACTTGATAACAACGACTCTGGTGTGATCCTTGTCGAGCTTCTGACCTGCGAGCTTCTGACCCGTAGCAGTAAAGAATGTGTTGAAGGGAGAGGTGTTGTTCGGTGTCTTGTTCTTGCCCGCCTTGTTGAGCACCATATCCGATACGGTTATGGTGTTGTCGCGGTAGTAAGCTGTGGTCTTGATCTCGAAAACATAGATCGTAAGACCTGTGGATGCGCCTGTGATAGCGTCCTTCTCCGCGTAGTTGTCCTGATGTGTTATCTCGACGGTTACCGCGTCGAGGATACCGGAAGCAACGGGAGCTTCGGTGGCGGCGGAGAGTATATCGTTACCGACCTTGCCGTCGATATTCGTGGACGTTCCCTTAAGCGTCGAGCCCTTTGTTGCTTTCAGCTTTTGGACTTCTTTCTTCAAGCCGTCATATTTGTTGGCACTCGAAGCATATGTGTCCTGTGTCAGAGCCTCGATCATCATATCGGAGACGGAGATCGCGGACAGATACATCTGCGAGAAATCATAGTTGCTTACAACAGTCTGATAAGCGCTGCGTGCTGTGAAATACGCTGTAACCGCCATTGCGATAAGAAGCGACATTATCGCTATTACCGCGAACAGGACTGCTCCGCCGCGCCTTTTCAGCCGGTAGAAAAATTTAAGCATGACCGTTCCTCCTTAATAAACGGCAGGTCTCTGATCTACGACCACAGCTGTGCCGTCGGCATCAACAGTCTTAAGGCTCTGCATAGGTTCAACGCACAGGAAGGTAATTGATACATTTACCTTAACTTCCGTGTCGTCTTCAACCTTAACTTCCTTGGAATTAGCCTCGGAGCCTATCTGAAGCTCACCTGCTTCGTTGATATAGGCTGTGTCGGAATCCTCATCCTCCTCAATATTGGTGGTCATGGGGATCGTAAGACTGTCGAAAATGATTGCTCTTTCGTTTTTGTACATATCGTCTATGAACTGCATATAGTCCTTGAAAGTACCCTTTACCTCGTACGAAGCGGTTATGGCAGCTACTGTCTGTGCTGTTTCATCTTCTGCGACAAATCTGCAGATAGCAGCCTTATATACCTTCTTCATTGTATCGGTGTACTTTGCGGGAGCTACTTCGTTGCCGTCCGAGTCGATGATGGTTGCTTCCGTTGCGGATGCAACGGAGATCGAGTAGGTTTTTCCGCCGTCCTTGAATTCGCCTGCGATCGGACCTTCTTCTTCGCTGCCGGCATCTCTTGCCGAAGCGCTGAAAGTCTTAAGATCGTACTCCGCTTCCGCGGGAATGGTATATTCAAGCGTCAGGTCTCTTGTCGAGAGTTTTTCGAGCGAGATCGTATGCGCTTCCAGATTGTGGGATGTCATGAAAGCCATTGCGAGCTCGGATGCTTCATAAGTGGTGAGATCCGGGAAGAAGCCGCCCTCAAGCTTTACAGCTTCATTCTTGCTGCTGGTGATGTCTGCGTCTATTGTATCAAGACGTGTGAGACGTTCGTCAAGCTGCGCCTTTTCGATAAGGTTCGCTTCAAGTACCGTTGTTTCCTTGCCAATGCGCTCAAAGCTGGGAACTACAAGGAGAAATGTTCCTCCGATAAGTATAAGACCGAGCAGTATAACTGCAACTACGATCTTTTCGACCTTACTTAATCTCATATCCGTTACCTCCTCTGATTCTCATGCTGAGAGCAAACGAATATCTGTAGTCGCCTGCTTTTTCTTCTACCTTGACAGCCTTATTATCCTCTTCTTCCTTGATCTCTTCGCCGTCAAAGCCGTAGTATTCGATATCCTCGAAGTAATCCTGATCTATGAGTGCTCTTACATACTTCGTAGGTGTCTCGATGTCGTAGCAGCGTACTTCTATCGAAACATTGTACTGAGATATATCGATATCTTTCATAAGCTGAGCTTCGGGCTCAACAGATTCAAGCGCTTCAACGAGCTTAGCTCTTACCTCGGAATTTCCTTCCGGCAGGAAGTCGGAAAGTCTGTCCGCTTCGGCTATGCTGCGTGTGTAATCCTGGATATTTGAGAGGATGAGCTCCTTCTCGGCGAGAAGAGCAAGCTTTGCATCGACTTCTTCGTTATGTACTGAATTATATACCGCTTCAGCCTCTGCCTTTATACCGTCGGCAATACCGTCACAAATGAACTTTGCGCCGACTACCACACCTATGGAGGCTACGCACGCTATACCCATACCGATCATGAATGTGCTTGCGGTCTTCTTTTCCTTAACAGCGGAAGCGTCGAGCAGGTTTACATGGTCAAAGTCTTTTCTAACTTTGAAGAACGCACCGATGGAGTTTGCATACTCCGCGAAATCAAAGTCACAGAAGGTAACGATGTTGTTGGGGATGTTGAGTATGTGCGAAGGAACGTTGAACGACGATACTGCGTTGGAAAGGGAGATGAAGTCTCTTACCTGACCGTAGAACATTATTTCCTTCAGCGGCTTTGCGTCCTTACGCTGACCGGTGAACTGCAGTGTACGGAAGATATTGTCGTAAACGGCCTGGTTCAGATAGTCCTCGTCGTTGTTGTAATCGTACGGATCGACTCTGACGTATCTCGAAAGTGAAAGCTGGTTGTCTTCATACAGGTTGATATTGATGAAGTCGTTGTCTATCTGTACGAGCATGAGGGGCATCGAAGCTTCGAGCTTCGGGGTGTTCAGTATAAGACGTGTGATACAGTTGTTCGACACGTTTATCTGCTGGAGCTTGATACCGAGCTGAGTGAACAGTCTTATGTAACCATCAACCATTCTCTGCGGTACTGCCGTCGCAAGGATCTTGAGCACGGGCTGCTCGTTTTCGTCCTTGTCTTCACCTATGATAGAGTATGAAATATTGTACTCTTTTGTGATACCCATTGTTGTGAGTATCATCGACTCGATAGCAGCCGAGTTGGAGATCTTCTTCGGCTTCGGGATCGTAAGATCCTTATAGAGTATCGAACCGGAGTTGATGCAGACGATAGCGTCCTTTTCCTTGATGTTTCTTGCCGCGATGATATCGGTGATCTCACCCGCTACCATGGGGATATCGGTAACATAGCCGTTGCTTATGCTTCCCGCCGTGAGATCACGCGTTTCTACTTCAAGTACGCGGATCTTGTTGCCGTTCAATGCGCCTCGTACAAGCCTTATCTGCTTGTCGGTAATATCAATTGATAACATATAGCACCTCTTGTTTATTTTGTTTTATCACCGGGCGCGTTTTCCGCGCCCGAATATTTACTTTGTATCAGTTTCCGACGTTTGCCATACCACCGTAGAGGATCGGGAAGATACCTGCGAGTATCATACCTATCATGATACCGAGGAAGATGATCATGAGCGGTTCCATGAGTCCTACGAGCTTTGCGATAGCCGTAGTAGCTTCATCTTCGTAGTAATCGGCGGATTTGTTGAGGATCTCGTCCAGCGCACCGGATTCCTCACCGACCATGATGATCGATGTGAATACGCCGGGGAAGACGCCTATCTTGGTAATTGCAGCCGAAAGCGCTTCACCGTGCTTTACGTCCTCTACGACACTTTCGTGGAAGAGGTTCGATATGTATTGGTTGTTCAGTGTATCCGAGGATTTCTCGATACAGTCTACCATCTGAAGACCGGAAGCGTAAAGGTTAGCCATTGTTCTTGCGAAACGAGCTGTGTAGATTACGACGAGCAGCGGTCCTACCTTAGGCATCTTGACCTTCATCTCGTCAAACCAGAGCGCGAACCACGGTGTTTTTCTCAGGAAGTAGATAACGAGCACGATTATGCCCACACCGAGGATTATCGTCCACCAGTAAGGTATCAGGAAGTCACTTATCGAGAACATCGCAGCCGACAGCGGCGGAAGATCGTCTCCCGCGAGGTCACGGAACATCGGCATGATGAAGATGAACAGACCGAAGAATACGCCTATGAGCAGTACCATAAGTACAATAGGATAGATAAGTGCGCTCTTTATCTGGTTGTTCGTCTTGTTCTGATTGAGGTAATAGTCGGCAACACGCGTCATGATAGCATCGAGGTTACCGGAAGCCTCACCCGCGGCAACCATGCTGACAAACAGGAGCGGGAAAACGCCGGGTCTTGCCTGTACTGCTTCCGAGAACGAACGTCCCTTCTGAACGTCCTCGTAGATCTCCAGCAGCGCCGCCTTTGCCTTTTTGTTTTCCTCCTGCGAGTACAGGATGTGCAGCGATCTTACCAGGCTTATACCTGCTGTAAGCATCGACGCAAGCTGTCGGCAGATAAAAGCCAGGTCCTTTGTTTTGAACTTGTACTTCGCGTCTGACAGCTTCTCCTTGATCTCGGTGTACTCGGTACAGAAAAGGTTTTTCGCGCGTAGCTTCTCGGATAAGTCGAGATAGTCATCAGCGAATTCCTTTCCTCTTACCGTGGAACCGTTGACATCTGTGGCAACATAAGAATAGTATGCCATGTAAACCCTCCATTCGTATTTCTTTTTATTTACTCATGCGACGGGAAGACAGCAGCGCACTATCCCTCATACGCACACTTGTATACGATACAATTATAGCACAAAAGTCATTATACCACAATAGTGTATAATTACAAATTTTCGCACCTCAATTTGTATAAAAATGAACATATAATAATAACGCGGTTACAGCGCAGGTGCGTTATTATATATAAATGGTATAGATCCGTCCTTCAGGGATAATAAACTTTATGCGATTTTTATTTTCATTAGCTTTTAGCTGCCTAATTTAAGTAAATTATATGTTAATATTACCTAATCGGTACAGCGAAAATTGTCTGTTATTTTATTAAAAAACGGTTGACACCCGCGCTCCGATAAGCTATAATAGTAATCACAGAGCACGCGTATCCGGCTTAAAGCGCTGCGCGTCAAAACAAAACCGATACTAAATTCACGAAAGAGGTAAGTGCCATGAACGTAAAAATTTTTAATCAGCCCTCGCTCCCCAATATCCCGTGGCAGGATAAGCCCGCCAACTGCAAGGACGTTGTCTGGAGATTTGACGCCAACCCCATAATCCCCAGAGACCTTCTCCCCACAAGCAACTCCATTTTCAACAGCGCCGTTGTTCCCTTTGAATGCGGCGATTACAAATTCGCGGGCGTTTTCAGAGTAGATGACAAGGAAAGAAATATGGCTATACACGCCGGCTTCTCCAAGGACGGCATACACTGGGATATCAACGAGAAGCGCGTTGACTGGATCAACGACGATCCCGAGACCGCTGAGGCAAATCCGTGGCAGTACGGCTACGATCCCCGCTGCGTATGGATCGAGGACCGCTTCTGGATCACATGGTGCAACGCCTACGGTTGGAAGCCCACTATCGGCGTGGGCTGGACAAAGGATTTCAAGGAATTCCACCAGTGCGAGAACGCCTTCCTTCCCTTCAACAGAAACGGCGTTATGTTCCCGCGCAAGATAAACGGCAAGTACGTTATGTTCAGCCGTCCTTCCGACAGCGGTCATACCCCCTTCGGCGATATGTACGTTTCACAGTCTCCCGATATGAGATACTGGGGTGACCACAGACACGTTATGGGACCGCTCAGAGGCTGGGAGTCCAAGAAGATCGGCGCAGGTCCTATCCCGATCGAAACGAGCGAGGGCTGGCTGGTATTCTATCACGGCGTTCTTGAGAGCTGCAACGGCTTCGTTTACAGCTTCGGTGCCTGCATACTCGACATCGACAAGCCGTGGAAGGTAAAGTACCGCTGCGCGGAGTATCTCCTCAACCCGCGTGAGCTTTACGAGTGCATCGGCGACGTTCAGAACGTTACATTCCCGTGTGCGGCTCTCTGCGACGGAGACACCGGACGTATCGCGATCTACTACGGCTGTGCGGACACCTGTGTATCCATGGCATTCTGTACCGTTGACGAAGTGGTTGACTACATTAAAAATCACTCTTCTGTGTGATTGTCGAACATAATAATACCTCACGAAAAATGCGCAGGCGTTTATAACGTCTGCGCGTTTTTCTTTTTCTTAATCTTTGATACGATCATCAGGATCGCTCCCGATATAGCGGCTCCGAAGCAGATACCCGCAAAATCTATCCATACATCCACTATGAGTGCGCCGCGTCCGGAAAAGAGCTGCACCGTCTCGTCCATAAATCCGATAAAAAGTCCGGCTGCAAACGGCATTGCCGCTTTCCTTATTTTCTGCTTTACTCCTTCCTCGTCTTTTACACGCGGGAAGAAGTACAGTCCGAGCAGAAGTCCCGCACCCGAATACTCGGTAAAATGCGCGAGCTTGCGCACGATGTGCTGTGTCAGTTTAACGGGGATATGGAGAAAATCGAGAACAGCCTGCATGATCTGCATTATCCAGCCGCTCTCCGCTGCCGAGCTTGACTGCGGGAGCAGGGAATGTCCCCAGATAAACAGCAGCACAACTGCCATTATGATTATAAACGTCCTTTTTTTCATTTACACTGTCCTAAAAAAAACTCCGCTCACGAATATCTCGATACCTATTCCGATGAGTATAAGGCCGCCGAGTATCTGTGCTTTGCCGGAGAGCTTTGTGCCGAACTTGCGTCCGAGTGCGAGACCTGCAAGACAAATAACGAATGTCACGGCGGCGATAATGAGGGCTGCCGCGAGCGCTGACCACACATCGTAGTCCGCTATTGTGAAGCCGACGGAGAGCGCGTCGATAGATGTTGCAATACCTTGTATCATAAGCGCACCGAAGCCGACACCGACTTTTTCGTCTTCATCTTTACCGGAAACGCCGTCAAAGATCATTTTTCCGCCTATGAAAAGGAGCAGTATGAGTGCGATCCACGGGATAAAGCTCTCGAAAGACGAGAACAGGGTCACGATAGTATGTACGCAGACCCAGCCGATCATCGGCATGAACGCCTGAAAGAACGCGAACGTACCGGCAATGAGGAATTGCTTGCCGCGCTTCATTCCGGGCTCATTGAGGCCGTTTGCGAGTGAAACGGAGAAGGCATCCATTGCGAGTCCTACACCGAGAAGCACGCTGTTGAGCAGAAAAGTAAATAACTCTATTTTATATCCCTTCCTTTATTGATCTGTGCAGTTTGTTTAAAATCGCCATATTATTATACTATGTCCTGCCGGACTTGTCAATGCAAATTTAAAAGAAAAACTGCCTGATGTTTCTCGCATCAAGCAGTTTTTTGATATCATGCAATATGGAATCTTGTACAAATTGAATAGCCGCCGTGATTTGTAGCTCCGGGAGTTCTTTATCGGGTCTTAGCGGACTCAGCGCCCCATCTCCAAAATCTCTTGAAAATCTCAAAGCCTCTCAATTCTTCTCGATAGCTTCTGTGCGGTAGATGAACTTGACGCTGCCGGTGCCGCCGGTGAAGGTCTCGTAATCCTGAGATACGGAGGAGACTGCCTTGAAGCGGTCAATGAGGCTGCCGATATCGCCGTCAACTATGTCTATCAGCTTGGAGATGCCCTGCTCGTTGAACTCCCTGCAGCCGTCGGAGAGCTGTGCGGAACCGTCGTCGAGCTGTGTTATGCCGTCTATCAGAGCGGGAACCTTGCCGTTAAGCTCGCCGATACCGTCGTAAAGCTGCTGCGAGCCTGCCGAAAGCTGCTCTGTGCCGGTGCTGAGTGAGCCGAGACCGTCCTTTATCTGCTTAGCGCCGTCCGCTGCCTGCGCAACACCGTCGGTGTACTGCGCAAGACCGGTGTAGAACTTGTTGTAGCTGTCAAGCTGTTCTTTCAGCGCGTTCAGCTTTGCGACGCCTTCCTTTGCAGAACCGAGGGCTTCCTTGATCTTGCCCTGTACCTCGTCGGAATTGTAATTCTCCCCGATAAGCTCTGCTATCTTTTCGTCCGTCTTCTGCGCGATTATTGCCTTGACATCGTCGGACTGCATCTGCTGTTCGAGCGCCGCTTCAGCCTGTGCCTTGACTTCCGCGGACTGCATCTGCTGTTCTGCCGCAGCTTCAGCCTGCGCCATGACCTCCGGGGTCTGCATCTGCATTTCCACTGCCGCTTCTATCTTCTGCTGTACTACCTCGCCTATCACGCCGGCTGCAATGCCCTGCTCGTACTTTTCGGGGGTCATTCCCTGTGTTTCAAGAACGCCCGCGAGCACCTTCGCCTTTACCGCTTCGTTTACCTTTTCGGTAACCGCTGCCTTAACACCCTCGTTGACATTCACACTGACCTGCTCTTTTACAGCCTTCGTGACTTCCGCTTCAACAACACCGCGTTTTGCTTCAACGGCTTCCGTTACCTGCTTCATTGCGGTATCCTGCGCGGTTTTCAGAACGCTGTCCCCGTCAAGAGAGGCTATGATCTTATCGAGCGTTTCCGCGTAATTGTCTATCGTCAGCTTGTAACCGGTGATACCTGCCGCTTCGAGCTGCGTGTTTGCAATGTCAAGAAGGGAACCGAATACCTGCTCTGAACCGGCTGTCAGATCGGCACTGCTCGACGTGAGCTTGTCAAGTCCTGCGGAGAGCTTGTCGGAGCCGGTATAGAGCTTCGCTGCGCCGTCTTTCGCATCGGCAAGACCGCTGTTCAGTCTGTCCGCGCCCTCATAAAGAGCGCCTGTGCCGTCCGTGAGAGCCGACGACTTTTCAAGCAGTTCGTTCAGACCCTCGTGAAGTCTGTCGGAACCGTCCATGAGCTGTTCCATAGCGCTGCCGAGCTTGTCGATATCCTCGCTTATCGTAGCTTCCGAATCGCCGAGATCTATGTCGATATCGTTGAATATCTCGTTAGTAGCGATCGTGACGGTATTCATAAGCTCGAAATCCGTAACATCTGCCGTTACCTCGAAATATCCGGGTATCTTCACCTTTTCGCTGTCCGCGGCATCAAGGCTCTCCGCGAGACCCGGGAACGCCGTACCGACGATAAATGTACGATCGCCGTCATTGACGGTTTTTCCGTTTACAACCTCAACATTGCGGAATTTGTCGTTGTCGAGCATCATACCGGTTATTGCGGCGAACGGAACATATATTTTAGTCTTCTCCCCGTTTATTGTTCTTTCTTCATACTTGTTATTTGTATAATCGAATCTGATCGTCACCTTTCCGCTCCTGCCGGCAAGCTCATCTGCGGAGATGTCGCTGCCGTCGAGCTTGTAGCTTACCGCCATAGTGAGCGGAAGCTGCTCGGTAGTCGTGCCGCGGTAGTAGATGTCGCTGCCGTTGGCGTTCCATGTTCTGGTATCGCCGTTCTCGGTGAAAGTCTCGTCACCCTTGACGTTCTCAACATCGCGGAGCAGGGATTCCTCGGTAAGTGTTGTGTCGCCGTCCGCGTTGGTCAGATGATCGCTGACAATGATCTTGTTTGTGCTGCCGTTTGCATTGGCAAGGACATAAACCGTCTCGTCCTTCTGCGGCTCATCTTCTTTTTCGGGCTCCGCAGTCTCCTCGACTGCTGGCAGCTCCTCTGTTTTCTGCTCATTGATGCTTTCGTTTACCGCGTAAGCGGCTGTTGCTCCGACTGCTCCCGCAAGCATTGTGCAGCAAGCAATATATGATATCTTTTTAATAAGTGACTGTTTCATAGTTATCTTCCTTTCACATTTTCGGTTGACTGTTTTCCCTCCGCTTTTTTAAAAAGCGGAGTCGGGTTAGAGCTCGAGAAAGGGGTGAAGCCCCTTTCTCGTTCGGCTGACGGCATCTCAGATGCCGCAGACGAGGATCAATGGCTGTGCAGGAGCCTGCCTATGTGGGTGTGCGGCTTGTATTCGCTGCCGTTCATTCCCACTGTCGTGTGTCTTATCAGAGCGTCACACAGGAGCAGCAGAGCGGGGAGTATGAATATTACGCAAACCATGCTTATTACTGCGCCGCGTGCCATTAACATACACATCGAGCTTATGATATCTATGTCGGAATATACCGCAACTCCGAATGTTGCCGCGAAAAGTCCCATGCCGCTGACTAATATCGACGGGATAGATGTCGTGAGTGCCGTGCGCACCGCTTCATGCTTGTCGGCACCGCCTATGCGCTCCGACTTGTATCTTGTGGTCATCAGTATCGCATAATCGACGGTAGCGCCGAGCTGTATCGTGCTGATGCAGATAGGAGCTATGAACGGGAGCGACTGTCCCATGAAGTGAGGAAGTCCGAGGTTTATAAATGTTGCGAGCTCTATTACCGCGATCAGAATGAACGGGAGCGACGCACTCTTTTCTACAACCGCGATTATTACGAATATCGCAAGTACGGATACCGCACTTACTACACGGAAGTCATGACCTGTCGTTTCGATCATATCCTTTGTGCAGGGCGCTTCGCCTATGAGCAGACCGCCGTTGTCGTACTTTTTCAGTATCACGTTCAGCTCGTCGAGCTGCCTGTTGACCGCGTCACTCGCTACCTTGTATTCCGAGTTTACGAGTATCAGCTCCCATTTGTTGCTCTTGAGCTTCCCGGTCAATCTTTCCGGTATTACTTCCTCCGGTACCGCCGAGCCGATCACGCTTTCAAGTCCGAGCACATATTTAACTCCGTCAACCTTCTCCATTTCTCCGATCATCGAACGGACATCCTTTGAAGGTGTGTCCGCGTCAACAAGGAGCATATGTGTGGAGGCTACGTCGAAATTCTCGCGGAGCTTGGAATTTGCTATCACATAATCTATATCATCCGGCAGACATTCACCGAGATCGTAGTAAACCTCGTCGTTCGTCTTTGAATATCCGTAGTAAGCGGGGAATATGAGTATCGCGAATACCGCTATGAATACGGGGAACACCTTTGTGATGCCCTTGGAGAGCTTGCTCATATCGGGTATCAGCGACTTATGCTTTGTAGCCTGAAGCGGCTTGTCGAGCAGAAGTATCAGCGATGGGAGCACCGTTACGCAGCCTATTACTCCGAGCAGAACGCCCTTAGCCATTACTATTCCGAGGTCTGCGCCAAGAGTGAAGGACATGAAGCACAGCGCGATAAATCCCGCTATCGTTGTTACCGAGCTTCCGAGAACGCTGGTGAGCGTTTCGTGAATTGCTTCCGCCATTGCCTTATTGTTGTCGCTTATTGATCTGAGCTTTTCATTGTAGCTGTGCCAGAGGAATATCGAGTAGTCCATTGTTACCGCGAGCTGGAGGACTGCCGACAGCGCCTTTGTGATGTAGCTTATCTCGCCCATGAAGTAGTTGGTACCCATATTCATCAGTATCATCATTCCGATGCTTGCGAGGAATACGAACGGCACCAGCCAGCTGTCGAGGAAGATCACCATTGCCGCACACGCGAGTATTACCGCTATGCCGACATATATCGGTTCCTCTTTTTCGCAGAGGTCTTTAAGATCGGTAACGAGCGCCGACATACCGGAGACGAATGCCTGCTGTCCGGCAATACCGCGCACCTCTCTGATCGCGTCCATTGTAACGTCCGCGGAGGTGGAGCTGTCGAAGAATACCGCCAGCATCGAAGCGTTTCCGTTGTTGAACGCCGTATATACCTTTTCGGGAAGGAACTCCTTCGGTATCGTGATATCCGCCATATCCTGCCAGCAGAGAACGGTATCGACGTGCTCCACGCCCTTTATCCGTTCCGCCATTGCGGCTATGTCCTTATCCGGCATATCCTCCACAACTATGAAGGAGAACGCGCCTTTTCCGAATTCGTTCATCAGCTCTTCCTGTCCCTTTACCGTGTCCATGTCCGACGGCAGGTAGTCGAGCATATCGTAGTTGATCCTTGTTCCGATCATACCGAGCAGCGCCGGTATCATAAGCACGAGGCTCACTATGATGATCGGCACACGGTATTTCACGACTGCATTTGCAAATTTCATCTTATCATGCCCTTTCTTTTATTTATATCAGCGTGTATGCGCTGTGTTTACCGTTATGATGTCGTCCGGCAGCTGATTCTTGATTATCTTGACAGCCACCAGCACGGTCACGAGGTTCAGAAGACCTTCCGCGAAAAGCGTTATGCCGAGTATCACCGCGAGCACCGAGGCGCTGTCAACGGGATTGATTATCAGGAAAAATCCCGCAACGTCCGCCGCGACTGCCGCCGCAAGTATCAGCCACCACTTGCCTACTCCGAAAACCTTTGCGTCGATAGCCGTCTGTATTTTCAGCAACCCGTCCGCAAGTACGCACACCCCGAAGATCACTCCGATGAATCCGAGGAACAGCTCCGGTCTTACCGCCGCCGTGACTCCGAGTATTATCATCAGTATCCCTTCCGCGAGGTCATGCTGAAACGCAAGTCTGAACAGGTCCTTTGAGAAGTATCCTGCTATTTTTATAGCTCCGAACACTGCGGAAGCTATTCCGAGCGCCGTACACATCGCCGAAGCGAGGGTATCGGGTGCTGCCACAAGTATTATTCCCGCCGCCATAAGCAGCGCGGACATTACGACATAGCCTATCTTCGCGGTTCTCATTGAAGTTACCGATCTCATCATATTATCGCCTCCCCGGCATCCTTTTGAGATCCCTTTTTTGTTTACAACCACAGTATATCACTGTTCCCGCAAAAAGAAAACGGTCAGTTCACCCCGCCGTGTATAAAACTCATACACGTTACGGTGAACTGACCGAATTTTTGGCGTTGCCGGCTTGTCTGTCCGAATTTTAGGCAAACAGACAGTAAATGTCTGAAATTCAGTGTAATTTAAGAATTAAGGCAATACCGCGCAAATAGACGTACGCATCTTGCTTGCATATTATTCCGTCATATTGCACATAAATTTCTTGACTTGCGCCAGCAAGCCTGCGAAATTTCTGTACAATCTGACGAAAAATCTGACTGCGCAATCTC
>JAFPUE010000076.1 GCA_017395555.1 Ruminiclostridium sp.
CGTTGACACTCTGCTCGGCAAAAAGGCGGTTTCGGTTGACAGCAAAGCTAAGATCGTCGAGCTCGAAAGCGGTGAAAATATCGAGTATGATAAGCTGCTTTTGGCGACAGGCTCAAAGCCGTTCGTTCCGCCAATGGACGGTCTCGACAGCGTCAAGAACAAGTTCAGCTTCATGAAAATGGACGATGTCAAGGGCATCGAAAAGGTCATGAAAAAGGGCGCAAAAGTGCTCATCGTGGGCGCGGGTCTGATCGGTCTGAAAGCCGCGGAAGCGCTCGAACACTATGTTTGTGAGATGACCGTCATCGACCTCGCGGACAGGATCCTGCCGTCCATTCTCGACAAGAAAACGAGCGAGATAATGCAGAAGCACATCGAAGCTCACGGCGTGAAATTCTTTCTCGGAACGAGCGCAAAAAGCTTTGAAAAGAACAAAGCCGTCCTTACGAACGGCGAAGAAATTTCATTTGATATATTAATCACAGCAGTCGGAGTTCGCCCGAACACCGAGCTTGCCGAAAGCGCCGGCGCGAAAGTCGAGCGCGGAATTATCACCGACAAAAAGCAGGCATGCAAGGGCGTGAAAAACATCTGGGCGGCGGGTGACTGCACGGTCTCGGACGACATCACGACAGGCACCGCACATATCATTGCGATCATGCCGAACGCGCACGAGCAGGGGCTTGTTGCAGGACGAAACATGGCGGGCGGCAAGGACGTTTTTGACGCGGCTTTCCCGATGAATGCTATCGGCTTTTTCGGTCTGCACATCATCACGGCGGGAGCATACACAGGCGACTGCTACGAGGAAAACGACGGCGAGAATGTCAAGCAGTTGTTTAGTAAGGATAACAAACTTAACGGCTTCATTCTCATGGGCGACAAGATCAAGCGCGCGGGCATCTACACTGCCCTTATCCGCGAACGCACAGACCTCACGACCGTTGATTACAGGCTGCTTTGCGAGGCTCCGCAGCTTGCGGCGTTCGCGAGCGAAAAGCGCTATGAAATTCTGTCGAAGGGGGCGTGAGCGTCATGAAGATCAATGCTGAAAATCTCTCATTTCGTGAGCTCAACGAGAAGATCAGAAGCTCCAAAAGCAAGAAGATAGAGATAGAAAATATGCTCGGGCAGCGCTACACAGGAAGCGGCTGTGTGGGCAAGGACATACACATTTCGGGCATTCCCGGAAACGCGCTCGGAGCGTACCTGACCGAGTGCGACATCACCGTTTACGGAAACGCGCAGGACGCTGTCGGCGACGCCATGAACGACGGAACGATCACAATTCACGGCAACGTCGGCGACGCGGCGGGCTATGGAATGCGCGACGGAAAGATACTTGTGAAGGGCTCGGCGGGCTACCGCGCGGGCATACACATGAAAGAGTACATGGAGAAAAAACCGCTCATGGTTATCGGCGGCAGAGCCGGTGATTTTCTCGCGGAATATCAGGCCGGCGGCAAGATAATCGTGCTCGGAATAGGCTGCGAGGACAGCTGCCCTGTCGGCGATTTCTGCGCGACGGGAATGCACGGCGGCGTGATGTACATTCGCTCGGAGCATGAGCCGGATCACCCCGCGCAGGTGCTCTGCGAGGACGCGACAAAAGACGATTTAAAGGCAATAAAGGCGGACGTGGAGCTGTTCGCGAAGAAGTTCGACTACGACGCGAGTGAGCTTCTGAACTCGCACTTTTTCAAGCTGACACCGAACACAAACAGCCCTTACAGACGGCTTTATGTGAATAATTGATCGTCACAGAATATTGTCAATATCACGCCGGGAATAGATAAACCTTCTAACTTCCATAACATTCCCGATGACGACATAAAACACAGAAAAATTACCGACATTTATCCTGTAATAACTGTTCACCCTTCTTTTTGATGATGGATAAGGCGGGAACGAGAACGGTGCTTTGGCGCGCTTCAGTATGGCGGTTTCGGTGTCATCTATGAGCTTTTTTGCGGCAGCTTCGTTTTTCAGAACATCAGAGATATACAGCACGGCTTCCGCAAGATCGTTTTCAAAAAGCGGCAGATAACGCACGTCGTATTTATTTTCCGGCAAGTCTGTCACGCACCTTTCCGAAGACCTGCTCATGACTTAAGCGCTCGCTGTTTTGGGAAGCATATTCGTCAGCCTCATCGAGCTTGTATTCGACACTGTCGGTAAGTGCAGAATATTGTTCGATACTCATAACTACCATTGAACCATACCCGTTTTTGGTTAGATAAACCGGATGTCCGCTTTTTACGGCAATCTCAATATCGGTAAAATTGTTTCGGAGTTCCGAAACGGGTCTTATATCCAACATATTATCAACTCCTTTGATATACTTTATCATTATTATATCATAATTTTATCATAATGTCAATAAAAGGAGCGCTTATGAACACAAAATATATCTTCGTCACGGGCGGCGTTGTGTCGGGGCTTGGAAAAGGCATAACCGCCGCGTCGCTCGGGCGGCTTCTGAAAGACCGCGGTCACAAGGTCACGATACTCAAATGTGACCCGTATATCAACGTCGATCCCGGCACGATGAGCCCCTATCAGCACGGCGAAGTATTCGTCACCGACGACGGCACGGAAACAGACCTCGATCTCGGGCATTACGAGCGTTTCATCGACGAAAATCTGTCCGTGAACAGCAACGTGACCACCGGCAAAATTTACCAGACTGTCATCAACAAGGAGCGCCGCGGAGACTATCTCGGTGCGACGGTGCAAGTCGTACCGCACATTACGAACGAG
>JAFPUE010000077.1 GCA_017395555.1 Ruminiclostridium sp.
ATTAATAATTAATAATTAATAATTATGGTTCGCGCTTCGTGCGGTATCTGAATCGTGACGAAACCCGAGGGTCTTGCGTCATTTGAAAAGAAACGGATAAACAACACGCCCCGGCATGTCGTAAGATGTGCCGGGGACTTCTGTTTCAATTAAGAATTTCAGGCTGCCCGCAAAGAGAACGAAGCAAAATAAATACGGTAGATTGTTGACAAATCCGCTAAATAATAGTATAATCAAAATGGACACAACTACAGAAATGATGAGAGATGACCCCAAAAAGGAGGGGTTGAATGCAGAAATATGCCATATTTCTATCCGAAACGGGCTACTACTATTATAAATATTATGACACCGTAGAATCGCTGGCAGGTACAAGGTTTGAAGGCATAATCAGCGAGGATTTCCTGCCCGTGGTAATTGACGAGGCAGGCGGCTTCTTCTCACTCTCGGGCGCGATGTTCCAGTTCGTGAAGATCGAGGAGTGTGAAGGTCCTCCGCTCACGGTGGAGGAGATGTTCTTCAAAAATCTGGAGAATTTCAAGCTCGGCTGGATGTCGCCGGAGGGCGATACCTACTCGTGCAGCTACACCGGTCATGCTAAATGCGCCAAGATGCTCGCCGAAAAATTCCTGCCCGACGCGGAGCTCCCCGAACGTGCCTTAGGCAAGGCGGGCTGGATCAAGATCATTGATTCGTGGGACGGAACGCAGCGTGAGCATAAGCAATTTGTTTACTCGCTGAACGGAAAGGTGTCAAGCCGGCAGGCGGACAAGCTGTTCGATCTCGGACTGTACAACAACCCCGAGGTGAAAGAGCTTCTTGCCGCAAGCGAAGATTCGTGGTGATATGCACCGGCATATCCTCCGCGCATCCGAAATGAGGTATATTGTATGAGAATAATAGTTATGGCGGATTCCCACGGTGCCAGCAGCGCCGTTATGAAAATAGTTGAAAGAAATATATACTCGGCCGATCTGTTCATCCACCTCGGCGACGGCGAGGACGATATACGCGTCGTAATGCAGGAATACCCGCAGATCAAGCTGCTGCAGGTAAGGGGAAACTGTGACCGGAACAAGGAGATCCCCTCCTACCGTATCATCGAGACCGTTCCGGGTCCGGACGACAAGACCGTGAAGATACTTGCCACGCACGGGCATCATCAGCACATCGACTACGGAACGGACGAGCTCGTGCGCCTTGCGAAGGAAAACGACTGTGAGATAGCGCTTTTCGGTCATACCCACTGCCGCTGCGAAATAACCGATGACGGCGTTATGCTGATAAACCCCGGAAGCTGCGCCCAGCCCCGTGACGACACGCCTCCGTCCTATGCCTACATAGATGTGACGCTCTGGGGCGTAATAACGGGAATAGTTGATCTGGTAGATTAAATGCGGTGCCGCGGAGCGTCCGCGTATTTTGCACAGTACCGACAGATCGGCGATGATCAGACAAATTAACGATATCATGGTAAAACCGGTACGAAAACGCCGGTTTTGCCGTGTTTTTTTCTGCTTTTCGAATAATTGGTTCCCAAAATGACAGGAAAAATATAAAAAGTCACAAATCTGTATGTCACAGATTGTCATTTCTGCATAAATTATTAACTAATTTGTGCTTTTAGGTTGACAAATTGTGCAACGGGTGATATACTTTTTTGTAGATATACTCATTTTTTCTCTCGTTTTATACTTTAAACTACAGGAGGCTGGCATTATGGCTGAAACAAGATTCATAAGAACGGTGTTATTCGGGGGCTACGA
The DNA here is from genome assembly GCA_017395555.1 of Ruminiclostridium sp. GTDB lineage: Bacteria > Bacillota > Clostridia > Oscillospirales > Ruminococcaceae > Ruminiclostridium_E. The sequence goes on from JAFPUE010000077.1 coordinate 1,767, forward strand.
CAAGGGAGATGTCGATAAGAAGCTCGACTATGTTTACAATCTGTTCTTTGACAACAAAAACAAATTGAGGGAAACAAAGCTGATGCTCGACAAGATGAAGGGCGGCGCAAGCGAACAGGACGCGATTGATTCCGTTCTCGCAGGCGAAAGAGCAAAGCTCACCGAGCTTCAGGTCAAGAACGAAAACCTTGTCGAGAAAGCCAGATCTCTTGGCGATGAGATAGCACGCAAGGATCAGGAGCTCCAGGAAATAAAGGCAAAGCTCGCCGAGACAGAGACAAAGCTCACCGAGGCAGAAGCGAAGCTCGCTTCCGAGGGCGGCGCAAATTCCGGCGCTATGCTCAATGTAGTGTTCCAGCAGGCGCAGACCTCCGCTAACCTTATCGTCACCACTGCGCAGCAGCAGGCAGCCAATCTGGAAAACGATTCCAAGAAGCTCGCGGAAAATACCATAACCGATGCAAACAACAAGGCGAAGGTGATAATATATGAGGCAGAAACGAACGCTTCCAAGATAACCACCGAGGCAGAAGAAAAGGCTGCCGCTATGGAAGTCGCTTCCGGCAATGTCAAGGCTCTCCTGCTCAGCGATATCGAGAAGATGAGCATAGAGCTGTCCACATTCAAGGCTATATTCGACAGATTCGGCACAACGGGTACCGAGATGATAACAAAGTCTCAGGAGCTCCTCAGCGGCGCTGTGGTTGACCTTACCGCCGGCGGAATACCCGTATTCAAGGAGCCCGAGAAGTTTGAAGCTGAAATGGCCGATTTCCCCACGCTCGAAGAGATAGACGACAACTACCTTACCGGCAATGATATGCCCGAACCCGAGGATATCGCAGTCGAAGAAAAGAAGAGCGACGCCCTCGCAAAGCTGAAGGAAAAGGCTGCGTCCATGGGCGGCAGCGGTTCTTCCTCTGCAGGCGGCAACAGCGGCGGCGGTAAGAAGATGAGCCTTGAAGATATCAAGAACAAGGCTAAAAATATGAAGTAACGGAGCGTTTACATACACGGAGGATACATTTATTATGGCTATTCAGGAAGTAATAGTGGTAAAGCCGGAAAAATGCGTAGGCTGCAATTCCTGCGTAAGAACCTGTCCCGCTCCCGAGGCTAACATCACAAAAATGCTCAACGACGGCAGATTTGTGACTTCTGTCAATCCCGAAAAGTGTATTGCCTGCGGTGAGTGCGTAAAGACCTGCTCACACGGCGCAAGAGATTACATAGACGATACAGACAGATGTATGGAGACTATGGCAAGAGAGCAGATGATCGTTCTTGCCGCACCTTCAATAAAGACCGTATATCCCACAAAGTGGAAGGGAATACTCAACTGGTTCAAATCCAAGAACTGTATGATATACGATGTTTCGTTCGGTGCGGATATCTGCACATGGGCGCACGTCAGAGCACTTGAGGCGAGAAAAGTCGAGAAGGTCATCACACAGCCGTGTGCCGCAATAGTAAAGTATGTAGAGACATATCAGCCCAAGCTGATAAACAACCTGTCGCCCATACACAGCCCGATCTCCTGCGCTGCCGTATATATCAGAAAGTACCTGAAGCAGAAGAACCGTATCGCAGTACTTTCTCCGTGTGTGGCAAAGAAGCTCGAATTTATGGAGACGGGACTTTGTGACTTCAACGTTACGTTCCGCAAGTTGCAGGAATACTTCGACAGAAACGATATAAGAATACCCACCAATGCCGAAAACGATCTGGAGTATGAGTTCGAGGAAAGACAGGGCCAGCTGGGTGCGGTATATCCGCGTCCGGGCGGACTCAGAGACAATCTCTGGCTGCACGAGCCCGATATCAACGTCACCACATCCGAGGGCGTTCACAAGGTATATCCCGAGCTGGATATGTATGCCGAGATGCCCGACGCGAAGCACCCCGAGGTGTTCGATGTACTGTCCTGTGAGTTCGGGTGCAACGTAGGCCCCGGCACCGGCACGACACAGACCGTGTTTGATGTCATGACCTCCATGAGAGAGATCGAGCGCGAGGCAAAGAGCCGCCGCAAGACCGGCGTGTTCAAGGGCGGTGAGGATAAGCTCTTCAAGCAGTTCGACGAGGAGCTCAGGATCATCGACTTCATGAGAACATACCACCCCGTAACGCCCACTCCGCTGCCCACGGACAGACAGCTCGACGCGGTGTTCACGATGATGGGCAAGCACACCGAGGACGAGCGCAACTACAACTGCCACGCCTGCGGATACAATTCCTGCCGCGAAATGGCTACGGCTATCTGCCGCGGACTCAACAATGTCGATAACTGTATCGTACACGCAAAGTCGGTACTTACGGCGCGTCACAGCGAGCTGACAGCACAGCACGAGCTTCTTACCGAGATCACGAACGACTGCTTCGAGCTGTCGTCGAGACTGAAGGAAGACCTCGGCAGCATCAACGAGAATATGCGTGTTATCGGCGATTCTACCGATAAGACGAGCGAGAGGGCAAGCGAGGTAAACGAGCTTCTTTCCAGCGTTATCGAATTCTGCGGCGAGAACAAGACCATGAATGCCGACGCTGTCGAGCAGCTGGCGGAGATCCTGCGTATGACACAGGATGCATTCAAGGCGCTCGATGACAATGTAAATGTAACGAACGAGAGCTCGGAGATGATCGGAAAGTCTGTTGCCGAGATCAACAACCTCGTTGAGAAGATAAATCTTAATCTGCGCAAGGCAGAAAGGAAGAAATCCTGAACCATAACAGCCGCTTATCCAACTACGCAACGGTTGAGCGGCTGTTTTCAACCCTAAAAATAAACTGTCACATTTGACTAATTAATTTCAATATTTAGACAAAATTACCACATTTTTACCAAATTTTCTGTACATCATTCTTTCTGTAACCTTGTTGACATACAGAGGAAAAAATGGTATAATAAATGGTGGATAGTTATTGTTATTTTTAACAACGATCGAAAATCAGCGTTCGCGCGCAAGGGGTGAGGGTATATATGCAATGCCGGAACTGTCAGGCAAAGCTGCCGGTAGGTAAGATACGTTGTCCCGAATGCGGCTTTATAAATCCGTATAACATAATGGGCTACGGCAACACAAAGGCTGTGCAGACCGCCCTGAAAACCATGATCGAAGAGCAGTACGGCGTTATAGCTAACGGAAGGCAGCTTAACGCGGTCATGTTTGATTACCTTCCCGAATATGATATGGAGCGGAAGTTGCTGCAGAAAGCGGTCAGCGCGGGTATCCTCGAAGCCCTGATAGGTGCGGAGGATAAGAAAGCGGCTTTCAAGGAACAGAGAAACAGGCTGATGAGAGAAGCGGGATTCCTGCGGTATGACGCGGAATTCGTGCTTACCTGCTTCGCGTATATGATGGGGTTCGCGTATGTGTCCCCGATGCTTGAGTACGACAGGCTTCCCGTTCAGGAAGAGCCCGAAAAGCCCGTGAGCGCTCCCGTAAAAGCAAAACCGAAAGCCTTCGGTAAGTTCGATGCCTTTAAATTCAAGCTGTCCTCAAAGGTCTTTGTCAAGGAGGGCTACACCGAGATCGCGGCATATTGCTTCGACAGCTTCGGACTGATGAAGGAGGTTTCGCTGCCGTCCACGCTCAGTGCGGTGGGCGAATACGCATTCTCGGATTGCAAGAGCCTTGAAAGCATTACGATACCGGATGCCGTAAGGAAAATGGAAAAGGGAGTGTTCAGCGCCTGCCTCGGACTGAAAGATGTCAGACTCCCGGAGGGCGTGCTCTCGATAGGTGACAACTGCTTCTTCTGCTGTACGTCGCTTAAAACGCTCAGAGTTCCGGATAACGTAAGCAGCATAGGTGAGAATGCGTTCTCTGGCTGCGCGGAGCTGGAAAGGCTGATAATACCGAAGAGCGTTAAATTTATTGACAAAAACGCGTTTGCGTATTGCGGGAAACTGACCGTGATATGCACGGAAAACTCGTTTGTTCATAAATACTGTATGCAAAATGAAATAAAATACCGGACCTATGCGGCGGGCATGAAGCTGCCGGAAAGGGACGAAGCGGAGGACGAGCCTGATGAATGAGCTTAGTGTAGGGCAGCAAGTCGAGCTGGAATACGGCGATAAGGCGACTGTTACCGGAATTATCGGAAGCGGCGGTCAGGGTACCGTTTACAATGTGGAATACAACGGCAAGAAGTGGGCGCTAAAATGGTACGACGTATCAAAGATGAAGGAGCCCGACAAGTTCCGCGCCAATATCAAGCGCAATATTGCCGACGGTGCTCCCAGCAACAAATTCCTGTGGCCGCAGTATCTCACAAAGGAGTACCCGGACGGAACGTTCGGATATCTTATGGACCTGAAGCCGGACAGCTTCGAGGCGTTTACGGATATCCTGAATACATACAAGCTGAAGGTGGATCCGCTCACCGGGCAGGCTGTAAGGCACCCGGTAAGGTTCACGAACCTGCGGTCTATGGTGACGGCGGCGATAAATATATCAAACGCTTTCAGACAGCTCCACAGAGCGGGTAAGAGCTACCAGGACTTAAACGACGGCGGCTTCTTCATCAATGTGGATACCGGCGCGGTGCTGGTATGTGACTGCGACAACATTGCCCCGGACGGCTCTAACTTCGGTATTGGCGGCAAGCCCGGATATATGGCGCCGGAGATAGTTCGCGGCATAGCAAAGCCGGATATGCAGACGGATAAATATTCGCTGGCGGTAGTGCTGTTCAAGCTGCTGTTCAGAGGCGATCCGCTCGAGGGTCAGAAGGTGGTCAAGGACGTTTGCCTGACCGAAGCCGCGGAGCTCAAGCATTACGGTGCGGAAGCAGTGTTCGTGTATGACCCGGACGATGCCTCGAACAGACCCGTAAGAGGAATACATGACAACGTGATAAAATTCTGGAAAATGTATCCGGATTATATCAAGGACGCGTTCATAAAGTCGTTTACCGTAGGCCTTACGGATACGAACAAGAGGATCATCGAGAACGAGTGGCAGAATATGTTCATCAGACTCAGATCGGAGATCATCTTCTGTTCCTGCGGAAGAACGAACTATACCTGTATGTTTGAAGTGGAAGACAGGCTGACCTACAAATGCCCGAAATGCGGAATGACATTTGCGACGATGGCATTTTCCGACAAGGATTACAGAGTACCGCTTTATATAGGCTCGCGGTTCTATCAGTGCGAGATAG
>JAFPUE010000078.1 GCA_017395555.1 Ruminiclostridium sp.
GAGATTGCGCAGTCAGATTTTTCGTCAGATTGTACAGAAATTTCGCAGGCTTGCTGGCGCAAGTCAAGAAATTTATGTGCAATATGACGGAATAATATGCAAGCAAGATGCGTACGTCTATTTGCGCGGTATTGCCTTAATACAAGATGTTGACAAATCCGTATATTTGTAGTATAATCTATTGTGATGTATAATGCTGTCGTAACCTGTGCGGCAGAAATGAAATTTACGGCGGGTCTGCCGCCGATAAGACCGGTGAATATAATGAAGAGTATCTCTTTGCGAAAGACGATCTGCATATCCGTGTGGCTTGCCGTGCTGTTCATAGCGGCGGCTGTGTTTCTTGCACCCGCTCTGAGCATTACCGCGTCCGCAAGCGCGCCCTACTACCCGACGAACGGCACGATATACGACGGCGATTTCGGCTACGAGATAGATTACTCGACGGGAAGGCTCACCGCGACGATCACAGCATACAGCCCCGTCGATCTGTCAAAGGCGAACGGCACGGTCACGATACCCGATACCATAAGCTCGAACAAGTACCCCGTTACGTCGATAGCGCCTTACGCGTTCGGTGATTTCTACGATCAGTCGCTTATCGTGAATGTGAAGCTGCCGAAGGACCTCGTATCCGTCGGCGACAACGCGTTCCGCGGCTGCTATTTTCTTGAAAAGGTGGACTTTTCCAAGAACCTTCAGAAGATCGGCAACTCCGCGTTCGAGGGCTGCTATTCGCTCAAGGAGCTGAAAATACCCGATACCGTCACGGATATCGGCAATTCCGCGTTCTTCGGCTGCACGGGCATCACGAAAATGACGCTGTCCAAGAACCTCGTCAACCTCGGTCAGTCCGCGTTCTCGGGCTGCACATCGCTCACGGCGGCGGAGTTCCCGGAGACTGTCGATTACATAGGACCTTCCGCTTTTGAGGGCTGCTCGCGTCTCAAGACTGTGAAGCTCCCGAAGCTGTTCGATACGATCTCGGATTACACGTTCAACAATTGCAGCGCTCTCGCGGTAATAAATATGCCGGAGAACCTCGATTCCATAGGTGAGGGCGCGTTCATGGGCTGCACCTCGCTCAACGCGGTAACTCTGCCCGCAAGCATACAGGCGATCGCGAGACTCGCGTTCACAAACTGCACGAACCTCTCGACTGTCGTTGTTCCCTACGATCTCGACAATATCTCGGACGGCGCGTTCTCCGGAACACGCGCGGTTATCTGGGGATATTCCGGCTCCTACGCCGAGGAATACGCGCACCGCAACGGTCTCGATTTCAGATCGACAGGCACGCTCTACCTGATAACCTTCTCGTCCGACAACTACAACGCAACCGTCAATAACATCTCGATCATCACCGACAAGGGGCTTTACCTTGTACCGCCCTCGTCCGTTGCGTCCGGCGACAAGCTCACCATAAGCGTAAGCGCACCGCCCGGATACGACATAAACCGCATAATGATAAACAACGCGCAGTTTGCGAACGGCACGGTCTATACCGTCACGGACAGCGACGTGAACATTTTCGTTTCGTACAAGTCCAAGGCGCAGACCACCACAACGACTGCCGCTCCGCAGACCACCACGACAACAACAACCACCACACGCGCCGCCGTGACGGTGGTTTCCGAGAATGTCGATGACGAGCCGCCCGGAGACACCACCCGTCCCGCCGACGACACGGACAGCGACTATATAATCGTTGACAGCGATCTTGAGGACGTGAACGGCGCGAATGTGCGCATCGTCACACAGAGGGATTACTTCATAGCTCCCGCCACGGTGCGTATCACGAACACCGCGGAAGCGTATGACGCGGCAAAGAGCGCCGCGGAATCGCTTGACGGCGCTGACGGCTCGATTTACTACGCATTCGATATCAGCCTGCTCGACGAGAGCGGCGAGGAAAACCAGCGCATAATGGCGCGCGGAACGATAACGTTCATGCTTCCTATCCCGAATGAACTGCTCCCGTATGCCGACAAGATAAAGGTCTATCACATCAACGACGAGCAGCCCGAGCTTCTGCGCAGCTCCGTTATCGAGGACATCAACGGCGTGAAGCGTCTGCAGTTCGAGTCTGACAGCTTCTCCCCGTATATGCTTCTTGCGGAGACGGACGGCAGCATTCCGGTGATCGACGAGGAAACGACGCAGCCGGTTGACCCGGACGACGAGATCGGCGAGATAGTTGAGCCCTACGACGACGAGGACAGCGACAACGGCGGCAGCGGCATTGTCACACAGCAGACGAACAAAACTCCCGATGCGCAGATAGTCGAGGACGACACGAAGAAGCCGAGCCCGACGTATAACAGCGGACTTAATCCGCACACCGGCGCGATAATCGCGGCGCTCATCCCGGTTGTGATACTTGTCTGCATTCTCCTCGTCCGCAGCCACAAAAAGCGCAAGCGCACCAAAACAAACGTCGAATAACCGATAATGAATTTCAGAAAAATATCAAAAAAAATATTCATTGCGAGAATTATTATAAGCATAATTCTTCTGATCGTAGTTCTGATCATTGGGATCTGGCTTTGGATAAACAGTCTGACGCAGCACCATTTCAACAATGACAAAGCTCCGGAGTATATGATCTGCGATCTTACCGGCGAGGAACAGTCGGAGGTTCTTGATGCGTTCGGGCTGACAATTCCCGAAAACGAAGAAAAAGCCTACGTTTATTCCTTTTCTTACGGCGCGGTTGACGAAAGGCTGTATGGCTATACTGTCGAAATTGCCGGTGTCGAGGACTATGAAGCATTTTATTCGGCAAATCCGGAGCACCGGTCATTCAACGAAACAACGAGATCCCGCACCGACAGATCGTATTACATTGTTTACACGGGCTCGGTTGACACATTAATGAAAAAGCAGGAGCATGACAAATATTTCGCTGTTTATAACAAAATAAATGAGGGACATCAATAGCTCCTATCATGACACTGTTGTGTAAAATGCACAAAAATTATCGGAAGCACTTGAAAAAGTGCTCCCGATGTGGTACAATGAATACAAAGGAAGAGTTAGACGGCTATTCCTTTTTACGAGAAAAATTTATTTTTTAACTCGCCTAAGGTAGAGCTTAGGCGAGTTTTTCTTTATCTCTTTAACTGTAATAAGTAATCGGATCTCGCGCAACACTAATTTTGTCAATAAAAATTACAGCCCGACAGAACAAACTGTCGGGCTGTTGCTTTATTCGTGATTTCGTCACGATTCGGATACGCTCGCTTTACGCGCTCCACAATTCCGAATTACCGCAGCAGTAAATAACATAATACGACTACTGCACCTGTCGGTTGAAGAATATAACCGCGGAATGCCCGCGCCGGCTTCGGCGCAAATTCCGAATTGCCGCGGACGCGCGCCGGCTTCGGCGCAATCAAAGTCCGCAGAGCTCCTTGGTGTCTCTTGCTATCAGAAGCTCCTCGTTCGTCGGGATGACCCATACCTCCGTCTTGCTGTCGGGGGTGGAGAGCTTGCAGAGCTTGCCGTGGATAGTGGAGTTGAGCTCCTCGTCGATCTTGATGCCGAAGTAGTCCATATCGCGGCAAACATCGCGTCTTACAAGATCGGCGTTCTCGCCGATACCGCCGGTGAAGATAACAACGTCAAGTCCGTTCATAGCGGCTGCATACGCGCCGATGTACTTCTTGATGCCGTAGCGGAGAATTTCGCCCGCGAGAATTGCGCGCTTGTTGCCCTTTGCAGCCTCCGCTTCAACGTCGCGGTTGTCGCTCGAAACGCCGGAAATGCCGAGGAAGCCGGACTTCTTGTTCAGGTACTCCGCCATTTCGGGAGCCGAAAGACCGAGCTTGTCCGCAACGAATGTAACAGCCGACGGGTCAACACAGCCGGAGCGTGTTCCCATAAGAACGCCGTCCAGAGGTGTGAAGCCCATGGAGGTGTCAACCGACTTGCCGCCGTCAACAGCCGTAATGGACGAGCCGTTTCCGAGGTGGCAGGAAACGATCTTGAGGTCCTTTAAGTCCTTGCCGGTCTCAAGAGCGTACTTCATTGTAACAAAGCGGTGTGATGTGCCGTGGAAGCCGTACTTTCTTACAGCGTACTTCTCATATACCTCGTAGGGCATACCGAACATATACGCCTTCTCGGGCATTGTCTGGTGGAACGCGGTATCGAAGATTACAGCCTGCGGTACGGAAGCCGGAACTACCTTCTTGCACGCACGCAGAGCAAGCGCATGACCGTGGTTGTGAACGGGAGCGAGCTCGCGCAGATCGTCGATCTTGTCGATGACCTCGTCCGTAACGAGCACCGACTTCGGGAATACCTCCGCGCCCTGTACTATTCTGTGACCTACCGCCGCTATCTCGGACATATCCTTGATAACTGCCGCGTCGCCCTTTGTCAGGACTTCAACTACCTTCTCAAAAGCCTCGGTATGTGTCGGGAACTCGCAGTCCGCCTCGTATTTTCTGTCGTCAAAGGTGGCGTGCTTGATGTGACCGCCGATACCGATCCTCTCGCAAAGTCCCTTCGCAATTACCTTTTCGTCCGTCATCTCGATAAGCTGGTACTTAAGAGACGAGCTTCCCGCATTGATTACAAGAATGTTCATTTTTTCATAATTCCTTTCATTTTTTGCTCCGTGCGGACACGGAAAATACTTCCTAATAATTCTACACTATTTTGCGGAAAAAATCAAGAGTTTTTTCAAGTTTTTTGCGCGGGAAGGGAAAAGCATTGACATTGAGTCTGCGGGTGTGATATAATATGATCGTAACCTGTGTCTGTCGAACGGTTCAGAAATTTACTCTGAACAGCGAGGCAGAAAAAATCCCGCCTTCGGATAAGGCGAAACGTGGGAAAGAAGTTTTGCCCCCGAGCGTTGAAAGGCGCTCGGGGGCATTATGTTTATTCTTTGCTAAGATAAATCAGAATTTATTATATTAGATTTTTAATCAAATCAAAGTATTTTTTATCTTCACTTTCAAAAATATCATCTCCTGCAAGCATATAAGCACGCATAAGATATTCCGTTGCATCTTCTTTCCCTAATTCATGTGAGCATTGTCCTAAACGAAGCATTACGAATGGATTTGTATAACCTTCTCCTGATATATTTGTTTTCGCATCACACAAATACGAATATGCCTTCTCGTATTCTTCCAGCATAAACCAAGCATCTGCAACAGATGTTTGAAACCACACTGCTTCACTTTGCGCATTAAGTGGTTTATTCAGAGAATTCAATCCTTCCAACCATATTTGGACAGCCTGAGCATATCTTCCTTCATCAAATAGCTTGTTTCCCTCTTCGGCATAATCATCTATGCTTTTCTTTTTTGTAAACAGTCCCATATTACACCCTTCCTTTGTAAACTCCGATTTATCTTAATAACAATTATAGCACACTGTTTAAGCTCTGTCAAATCAAACGCAAAGAGACTTCCGACACCAAGCATCGGAAGTCTATGATAATACTTCTTTATCGCGCCCTACTTTAACCCGAGACGGGACTGCCGGCGGGCGCTTGCCCGCTGTGTCAGGCAAGACGCAGGAAAAGCAAGGTGAAAATATCGACACTCCGGAAGGCTCTTTGAGCGCCGCATCATGCGGCGTTTTGGAGCCTTCTGTATGGCATCGTGCCATAGGAGCAGTACACAGTCCCGTTATCGGGGCAAGTCTGCGAAAGGAGGGCGATATGGTGAGTATTCTCTACGCATTGATCGAGCTGGTTGGCGAGACAATGCCAATCTTACTTACTAACGCTTCTCAAATCGGAGCGTTGTTATTTCAAATTCGCGCATGGTTTGACACCAAACGCAAATAAAAAGAAATAACCACCGTGCTTTCGATACTGCGGTGGTTATTCTTACCAAATAATTCACTGCTCCGAGACAAGGAAGTCTCAAAGAAGTTTTCCAAAGGCGTGCAAGGACGCACGCATACAAAAGAAAACTTCGTGAGAGCAAATCACATTGCCCTCTTGCTAAAGCCATTATAACACAGATTACCGCCGCTCGTCAAGCGGCTTTTTCTTTTTTTCGGCGCGTCGTGCGCCGTTTTGGAAAAAGCCCCATTGCCTCCTGCAATGTATCTGATACTTGGCAGCGGTGTTTTTATCTCTTCGTGAGTATCTTCACGCCGGAGCTTGTGCCGAGACGCGAGCAGCCGAGCCGGATAAACTCCTCCATATCCTCACGGGTCTTTATACCGCCGGCAGCCTTGATCTTCACGTTCCTGCCGATGTTCTGCTTAAAGAGCCTGATATCGTCGAAGGTTGCACCGCCCGTGCCGAAGCCGGTTGAGGTCTTGATGTAATCCGCACCGGCGGTTGTGACGGCATTGCAGAGCATGATCTTCTCGTCCGTTGTGAGGTAGCAGGTCTCGACGATGACTTTAAGGATATGATCGCCGCAGACGGTTTTAAGCTGACCGATCTCGTCCATGACGGTATCGTAATCCTCATTCTTGACGGCGGTGAGGTTTATCACCATGTCGATCTCATTTGCGCCGTCGGCAAGCGCCTGTCTTGTTTCGGCGATCTTTGCTTCGGTACTTGAATAGCCGAGCGGGAAACCGACCACGGTGCAGATGTTCAGATCGGGGAACTCCTTATGCACCTGCTTTATATAGCAGGGCGGTATGCATACGCTCGCGCACTTGTAGCCGACCGCTTCGATGCACAGCGTCCGTATCTGCATGGCAGTTGCCGTCGGCGACAGCAGGGTATGGTCAATGTAGCCGAAAATTTCTGCGTTGGTCATATCTCTCCCTCTCTCTCTGAATTAAACTATTCTCTGAAATTTAGCATCGGAGTTTTCGCCAACCCCCATTCATTTCTCGGGGAGCGACCCACTGATGTATCTCTGAAATACTGCATCGCCCGCGCCGGCTTCGGCGCCGCCGCCCGCGTAGGGCAAAAATCTCAAGCGAAGCGACCTCTCTTAAAGTCTCTTTTGTAAACGCGCCTACGAATCCAAGGCGGAGCCTTGGTCTGGTCTGGGACGAAGTCGCCAGCGAGGCTTGGAGCGGCGCTCCAAAAAGCGAAGCAGCAGGTGCCGTGCGAGACTTTCCCTCGGCGAAGCCGAAGCACAAGACTCTTAATCACAACTTTAGACAAAGCACGAAAATGCCTTCGGCTGTTTGGGACTCTGTCCCAAGCCCTGCCGGAGCGTCGCCCCGGACTCGACCAAGGTTTCACCTTGGATCCAAGGACGCGTTTGTTCAAGAGATTTTAAGAGCTGTCGCTTCGCTCGAGACTTTTTTTGCCCTACGCGGGCGGCGGCGGGGAACGCCCCGCGGCGTTATGCGTAGCGACACTCTTCTATGGGCGGGTGCAGCACCTCGGTTAGCTATACTCTGCTATTTAGGGTCAAAATCTCTGCTTATACCATGAGACTGCAAACCTTATTGCAGTAAGCCACGGGGTCTTCTATCTCCAGTCCCTCTATGAGCAATGCCTGATCGTAGAGGATATCCGCGTAGTCCGCGAGCTTTTCCTTGTCGTTGTCGAAGAGGAACTGCAGCTTCGAGAAGATCGGGTGATCCGCGTTTATTTCGAGCACGCGGTCAGCCTTGGGCTTCATTTCGTTGCCGGGCATTGCGCCGAGCACCTTCTCCATTTCGAGCGAAACCTCGCCGTCACTGGTGAGGCAGACCGGGTGAGAACGCAGCTTTGCGGAGATACGCACATCGGCTACCTTGCCTTCGAGCGCCTTCTTTATCTCGCCGAGCAGATCCTTGTTCTGTTCGGTCTTTTCCTTCTTTTCCTTCTTCTCGTCCTCGGACTCGAAATCCGCGTCGGAAGACTGTATCGACTTGAATTCCTTTCCGTCGTAGTCCACGAGCATCTTCACAATGAACTCGTCAACGTTGTCGGTGAGGTACAGAATCTCGTAGCCCTTGTCTTTAAGCATTTCGGTCTGCGGGAGCGTATCGAGCTTTGCCACGGACTCGCCGCTTGCGAAATAGATCGCGTCCTGACCCTCTTTCATGCGGGTGACGTACTCTTCGAGGGTGGTGTACTTCTTCTCGGCGCTGGACGTGAACAGCAGGAGATCCTGCAAAAACTCTTTCTGCATACCGTAGGAGCTGTACAGACCGTACTTGATCTGGAGACCGAAATTCTTCCAGAATTCCTCGTACTTCTCGCGGTCATTGTTGAGGAGCTTTTTCAGCTCGTTCTTGATCGTTCTCTCGATGCTCTTTTCGATGAGTTTGAGCTGTCTGTCGTGCTGGAGCATTTCACGCGAGATGTTGAGCGAGAGGTCTTCGCTGTCAACGAGGCCTCTTACGAAGCTGAAATAGTCGGGGAGCAGATCGGAGCACTTCTCCATTATAAGCACGCCGCTCGAATAGAGCTGTAAGCCCTTCTCGTACTCTTTGGTGTAGAAATCGAACGGAGCCTTTTTCGGGATATAGAGCAGGGCATTGTAAGTCGCGGTTCCCTCGGTCTTGGAGTGGATATGCACGAGCGGGTCCATATAATCGAGGAACTTTTCCTTGTAGTATTCGTTGTACTGCTCGTCGGTGAGCTCCTGCTTGGACTTCTTCCAGATCGGAACCATGCTGTTAAGTGTCTCGATCTCGGTTGTCTCTTCGTATTCGCCCTCCTTGCCCTCTTTGGGCTTACGCTTGGTGACAGCCATTCTTATCGGGTATCTGATATAGTCGGAATAGCGCTTTACGAGGCTGCGGAGCTTGTATTCCGCGAGAAATTCGTCGTAATCCTCCTCCTCGGTGTTGTCTTTGAGGTAAAGAGTGATAACGGAGCCGTTGTTATCCTTCTCGGCTTCGGTTATGGTGTAGCCGTCAACGCCTTCGCTGCTCCACAGGTAAGCGGTCTCATCGCCGTACTTCTTTGTGAGCACTTCGACTTTCTTCGCAACCATGAATGCGGAGTAGAAACCGACGCCGAACTGACCGATAACATCGACTTCCTCCTTATCGGCTTCGGCATTATCCTGCTTGAATTTCAGCGAGCCGGACTGCGCGATAACGCCGAGGTTATTTTCGAGCTCGTCCTTGTCCATACCGATACCGTTGTCTATTACGGTTATTGTGCGCTTATCCTTGTTGAACGCGAGGTCAATACCGAGGTTTTCTCTCGTGATACCGAGGTTCTCCTGCATTGACTTGAAATACAGCTTGTCCATTGCGTCGCTTGCGTTTGAGATAAGCTCACGCAGGAATATTTCCTTGTGTGTGTAGATAGAGTTTATCATCATTTCCAGCAGGCGCTTTGATTCTGCCTTGAACTGCTTCTTTGCCATGATATTTCGTCTCCTTTGTTCTCTTGTTAGCACTCATTGCCTTTGAGTGCTAAATATATTATAGCACTTTTTTACGATATGTCAACAGTTTTTTCGGAAAATAATAAAAAAAATAAAGTCCGCGCGCGTGACCGCACCTCAAAAGGTGCTCATTATCTGTATCAATAACAATAACAATATCATTATCAGTATCTATATCATTATCTATATCTATATCACCTGCATTTGCTTGCAATTGTTACAATTGTTAGCATTTGCTGCATTTGCTGCATTTGCTGCTTTTTCGATTTATTATACTAAAATCAGAGATCCATGTATTTCTCATAAGTCCTGCTTTCTATTTCTGCTATATTGAAGGAGGGAGAATTTTCCGGTTCGGGATTTTTGCATCTTTGTTTCGCAGCCATAGAACGTTTCTCACAGACTTTTTTATACGCTTCCGTGTCGCGTTCGTAATTCTTCCGAAGCATTGTATATAAAAACATTGTCTGCGGTGAAAATCCCGACGTGTCCGCAGTCCCGCCTGCTGTGAAATGAAAGAATTCCCTTATCAGCATACCGAGCTCTTCATTACCGAGCATATCGAAATATTCCCCGTAGTCTGCATACATCAGAAATCCTTTCCTCTTCTCCGCCATTTCTCATACCTCCGTAATGGTTTTGTTTATACCAATATAGCACGTTTCTGTATGACAAACAATGACATTATGCAATATTTTATGATTTTCTCTGTGATTTAGCAATGAAATATCGCCAACCCCACTGCGTTTCTTGCTACGGCTGCCCATTGAACACACTCTGAAATACTGCATTTGTTTAGGGGGTCAAGACCCCTTTTCCAAAGGGGGATTGCGGGGGGTTGGGGGTCGCGGCAGGAAGCCGCGAGTAGGCTGCCAAAGGCGCGCACGATGCGCGCAAAAAAGCAGCCGAAGCAGAGCCCCCTCTCTGAAATCTCTTGAAAGTCTATTCCCGGTACGCGTCCTCGGATCCAAGGCGGAGCCTTGGTCTGGTCTGGGACGAAGTCGCCAGCGAGGTTTGGAGCGGCGCTCCAAAAAGCGAAGCAGCAGGTGCCGCGCAAGACTTCCGTTCGGCGAAGCCGAAGCAGTAGGCTCTTTATTACAGCTTTAGACAAAGCACGAAAATGCCTTCGGCTGTTTGGGACTCTGTCCCAAGCCCTGCCGGAGCTTCGCCCCGGACTCGACCAAGGTTTCACCTTGGATCCATGGGAGCGTTTCGGGAAGAGACTTTCAAGAGATTTCAGAGAGGGGGCTCTGCTTCGGCTGCTTTTTTGCGCGCATCGTGCGCGCCTTTGGCAGCCTA
>JAFPUE010000079.1 GCA_017395555.1 Ruminiclostridium sp.
CATACGCTTTATTATCACAACAAACACACTTACGGCAGACGCGTTGTGAAAGCCGTGATAGATGTGGGATTCACCTGCCCCAATATCGACGGCACCAGAGGCACCGGCGGCTGCATTTTCTGTGACGGCGGAAGCGGATATTTCACTGCGGACAGTACACTCTCCGTTACCGAACAGCTTGAACGCGAAAAAGAGCGCATTTTCCGGAAATATCCGGACGCGCTCATAAACGCTTATTTTCAGGCGCACACCAACACCTACGCCGATACGGAAACGCTCGAAAGGCTCTACAAAGAAGCGATATCCGCCGGCGCGGACACTGTCTCGATAGGTACACGCGCTGACTGCATAGACAATGAAAAGGCGGCTCTTATCGCTTCGCTCGGTGTTCCGGTGACAGTCGAGCTCGGCTTGCAGACCGTACATTACGAGACAGCCGCAAAACTGAACCGGTGCCACACATTCGGAGAATTTCTGACAGCATACGATATCCTGCGCTCATACGGAATACGGCTATGTGTGCATATCATAAACGGACTGCCGGGAGAGACACCCGAGATGATGACAGATACTGCGGCTCGGCTCGGTAAGCTACGCCCGGACGCTGTAAAGATACACCTTCTGCACGTCATAAAAGGCACGGTGCTGCACGGAATGTACGAGCGCGGAGAATACACCCCGATGACAAAGGAAGAATATATCTCCGAGGTTGTCACCCAGCTGCGCTTTCTCCCGCCGGAGACCGTCATTGAGCGCATAACCGGTGACGGTGACAGAAACACGCTCATAGCGCCGCTCTGGAGCAGAGACAAGATATCCGTACTCGGCGGCATAGACAAGCGAATGTCAGAGCTTGACGTTTATCAGGGCGATAAATATAAAGAATAACTCCCGTTTCCTCAATTCGCGAGAAAACGGGAGATTTGTTATGTAATGGGATTGATGTCCCCGTCAGGCATATCGGGCTCATCCGCATCATAAGAATCATCGCTTACATCAAAACTATACTTTCTGCTTTCAAGTACAGCTTTCTTAAATCTGTTATAAAAGCCGTCCGACAGCTTGAAAACATCAATATTCGTTGCCTGTATCACGAAACGATCGTCTGCGGTTATGTTAATGCGAAGCACCCTGTAATCTTTTACTCCAAGTCTTATATCTTTTTTATTGCTAAGTCTGTGTCCCATTTCGTAGGCTGCTGTCGGAAATTCCGCCTTCAGCATTTCGGTAAGTATTTCAAGCTCCGCCGCATCGGTCAGCTGCAGCCTGCCTTCTCTGCCGTTAAAGTTCTCGTTAAATCCGACACTTATCAGCTTTGTGAAATTCTTATCCGTAAGATACTCACCGAGCGTCGAATAGACAGGTATATTTATCCCGTTAGCCATCGACACCTCATTCAATGCATTTATGAGCTCTGACTGCGGTACTTCAAACCAGTAGAAATTAAGACCGGTAAAAATATACACTTTATTATCTCTGTCAACTGCAACCGTAAACCGCGCGTTGCTGTTCTTTAATCCGAATAACGTGGTGACACCGTTAAAAACGAAGTGACTGTTATTGTCCTCAACAGGCTGACTGCCGTATTTTACGAACAGGTCTGCGATATACCGGCTGTCTATCTTTGCAAAGGATATCGAAGTGTCATAAACTCCGCTGACATTCGCAAACTGATCGACAATATTGTCGGCAGTAATACCCATTTCAACGGCAATATCTCCGACAGTTCTTACTGTCTCGGGAATATACAGCTTTTCCGTCTTTTCAAAGAGCTCCCTTACATCGCTTTCCGGCATACGGAAATCACCGTTGATCTTGTAATATACCGTATTACCGATACTATCCTTGTATATGCAGAGATAATCGTCGAACCGCACAATGCAGTCTTTTCTTGTGATCCTTACGAGTACTGACATATTTTTATTCTTATATTTCTCGTTTTCCGGCTCGTCTTCTATAACTTCCTCTTCTTCATATATTTC
Source organism: Ruminiclostridium sp. (assembly GCA_017395555.1). Classification (GTDB taxonomy): domain Bacteria; phylum Bacillota; class Clostridia; order Oscillospirales; family Ruminococcaceae; genus Ruminiclostridium_E. The sequence continues at coordinate 1,983 of JAFPUE010000079.1, forward strand.
TTCGTCAATATCACCCGATTGTGCAGGAACTCCGAAATATCTGTCATAATAAAGCCACTGGGAATCGTTCCGCATTTCGGGCGCACCGCCGATTTTGTTCTGCACATCGGAGATAACGATATCAATGAACGTCTCGCTCATAGTCTGTTCCGGTGCATCGACACATTCCGCGTTTCCGAGCTTATGCACGAAATTCTGCAAAAAGTCAAGATCACGCAGATCAAGATAAAGCTGTCCGTAATCACCCACAGCACCTTCCGGACAGTAACCGCCCGATGTCGCCCACAAATCGTCAAAGGTTATGCCGAAATTGTCCGCGAAAACCTGTGACAACGTTGTACCCTTGGGTACAATTACATTTATCGCTTCTATCTCTTCTTCTTCAGCACACTCTTCATATTCCTCATCTTCCGGTCGTTCTTTGTCATCGTCGATATCGACTATCACGATATCATCGTCCGGGCTGTCCGGGACATCGGTGTTTACGCTTGTGCGGGACGGGATACCCGTTTCAGTTTCAGGTACTGCAACATCATACTCCGATTCCGACTCTGCTTCTTCTGCCTCTTCCTCGTCCACATAGCTCTCCTCGACATCCTCCTGCATTGTTGTTTCAGAAGATACAGGGGCAGCCTCGGCTACCGCTTCCGAAACGGTGACCGTACCGGCAGGAGTAGTCTCGGCAGGCGCGGTGACCGCCGGTTCTTCCCCGGAAGTTGATTCCGTTATCACACCGGAAGCATTCTCATTATAGTCAATTTCATTTATTTCCGTTTCTTCGCTTACCTGCGGTGTTGTCATATCGCTTTCGGAGGTTACAGAATAAAGGCTGATGCTTTCTTCATATACTCCTTCGATGTATGGGGCAGTTGTTACTTCGGCAGTCGTGTCTTCGGGAACTGTCGGCGGCGACACATCAACTCTGTTGTTCATAATTATCGGGACAAGCACGATGCTGCTTATCAATATAACGGCTGCTGCGGCTGCCGCAGCGTATTTCTGCCACTTTACAGGCGGCTTGTCCGTTCTGCGGATAAGCTCACGCATTTTTTCCTCAAACCCGGCAGTTACCGCGTAGCCTGTATCGTAGGAATCGCGGAGTTCATCGGAATAGCGCGGAGTCAGCACTTCATCGAGTGCCTTTTTCAGAATATTTTCCATATATATCACACCCATTCAGACAGTTATACCTTGTTCTTCGAGTATCTCCCGCAGCTTCTGCCTTGCCCGTTCCAGCCGTTTTCTTATCACATTCTCCGGCTGTCTGAGATCGGAAGCTATCTCGGCTATCGAAAGACCCGTGACATTTTGCAGATAGAGCACCTGCGCGTATTTCTCCGGCAGTGAACGGATAGCCTCGACGATACGCTCATATCCGTAATCCGACAGCACTTCATCGGACACGTCGGGACTTACGTCCTTGAGATCTTCGTCCTCGCCGAGCGGTATCTCCTCCCGCCTTCCGCGTTCACGGAGAATATCGTATGAGCAGTTCTTCGTGATAACGCAATAGTAAGCAGCCCGCTTGCGTCCGTCGAGCTTTTTTAGCTTCGTGAACTTCTCCGCGATCTTTAAGAACGCGGTGCTCACTGCTTCCTCCGCGTCGTGATAGCTCCCGGTAATATTATATGCCAAAGCGATCATTTTCCCTTTATATCTGTTATATGCCTGCTCGAACAGAACCTTGTCCTCCGGCTCGTCCAGCATAGCCATACAAAGTATAAACATATATCTGCCGCACCTCTCATTAGTTTCGGTATATCTCATCTCACAGTGTATCACACTTACAACGTCAGCGATAACTCGCGTAAATTCCGGGTAATATCGCTTGATTTATAAGTCCACCTATTAATATAACGTTTTTCGGAGCCGTTTTGTGACATAAAAATCGACATTTTTCAAAAGTTTGTAATATATCACAAATCAGGTCTCCATTTTTTGTCAATTAATACAAAAGGCATACTCCGTCAGGATGTATGCCTTTAATGTAATTATCAGTATTTTTTTTCAAGCTCCGCGGATTCCGCGTACATACGGGAATAGCTCTCGTATCGTGAAAGCGGTATCTTCCCCGCCGCAAGAGCCTCGGTTACGGCACAGCCGCTCTCTTTCAAATGTGCGCAGTCCGAAAATCTGCACTTTCCGAGAAACGGCTGAAATTCGCGGAAGCAGCCGTCAAGCTCCGCCTTCGGGATCCTGCCGTACCGTTCGATATCGACGGTGGAAAATCCCGGGGTGTCAGCGATATATCCGCCTTCAAGCGGATACATACAAACCTCTCGCGTAGTATGTCTGCCGCGTCCGAGCTTTCTGCTTATTTCAGCGGTCTCGCTGTTCAGCTCGGGGAAAATGCGGTTCATCAGACTCGATTTTCCGACACCGGAGTTGCCGATAAGCGCGGTTATCTTTCCTGCGGCATAAGAACGGATATCTTCCGCTCCCGTATCAAGCCCGGTCATAAAGCACCTATACCCCGCGCGTTCATAAACGCCGGCTATATCGTCGCCCGCGAGCTTGTCATTTTTTGTGAATATCAGAGCGGTCTCAATGCCCTTGCTCTCGAATATCGCTATCAGCTTGTCGATAACGAACGCGTTCGGTGCCGGCTCGCACGACGAAACGACGAGAAGCACCATATCGAGATTTGCCAGCGGCGGACGGATAAGGAAGTTCTTTCTCTCCGCTATCTCGTCTATTACCGGCTCCGCGTTATCCTCGCAGACCACCGTTACATTATCGCCCGCCGAGGGCGACAGTGAGCGGTTCCGGAATATACCTCTCGCTCTGCACGCAAGAACACCGTCTTTTGTTTCGGTATAGTATATCCCGCCGACTGCCCTTATTATTTTACCTTCTGTCCTGTTCATCAGCCTTCGGCTACCACGCGGTTCTCGTCCTCTTCGGGTATTACAGGGATCTCCTCGTCTGCGGACGGGTTTTCTTCACCCTCCTCGCCGTTATCGCGGGACGATCTTCTTTCATCGCTGTCACCGGAGCTGCGTTCATCGGTGTTTTCTTCATCTGCCGGAACCGCGCTGAGAAGCTGTTTGAATACCTTCGGATTAAAGTTCTTGTCGTTCTCGCCGTAGTCCTTCGACGGAGGATCCTTCGTGAAGTCAACAAGGCAGTTGAAGAATGTTGCCTCTGCACCGGTATCTACGGATTTTACTCTTACGGCGTATTCATGCACTCCGCTGTTCGCGAACGGCCATTCGAAGCTGTCGATAAGGCTCAGGTTCTTGACCTCGGACATATTCTCCTGAAGAGTACCGTCGATATAATACTTGAACTCAAACTCGCCGGAAGCGGAGCCCTTGATATTGATCTTTATTGAGGTCTCGCGCTCCTGCGCACCGCCGGAGCTTATAACTATCTCGACTATCGTGTTCTTCTCGACTATCGTTGTAGCGTCAATGTTCTGACGGATTACCTTGCCCTCTTCGACTTCGTTGCTCGGTTCGTAGAGCTCGGTTAGCAGGATATCATACTCCTGCGCACGGAGTCTCGCACTTGCGAGAGAAAGATTCACAAGCTGCGGAACAGCGGTAGTCTCGTCGCTCGCGCCCGTGCTGACCCAAAGGGTAACGGTAGTTCCTACCTGCACAAATTCACGCGGAGCGGGATTTGTCTTTATTACGCAGTCGGACTGTACGTTATCGTCCTCCTGTCTGATTATCTCGTATTTGAGATCCTGCTTTGAAAGCATGGTGATAACATCGTCTATCGGCTTTCCCGCATAGTCGTCGATCTCAACGAGCTTCGGTCCGTTGCTGACCGTGACCTCGACATTCTGATTTTTCTTTATCGTTCTGCCGGGCATTACGCTCTGGTGCATAACGACGTTCTTTTCATACTTGGAGTCATATTTCAGAGTGGGAGTAAGGTTGAAATCGCCGTATTCATTCAGCACCTCGTCCCATGTCTTGTTCACGAGATTCGGCATTTTTACTTCTTCGCCCGCTTCGCTCACGATTCCGCCTACCTCTGTGGTAACAACGGTGTAAATGAGCCACGCCGTCATTATAACGAATGCCGTAGCAAGCGCGAAAAGGATAGGAAGAACAGGCGAACGTCTTCTGCGCTCGTAATAGAACTCGTCGTCAAAATACTCCTCATCGTCCTCCGGCTCGTCGTCATCGTAGCTGTTATCCTCTTCCCCGCCTTCCTCAAACGAACGCTTCTTTATCTTGTGAGTCTGCTGTTCCTTTAAGGTCTCGGGAGTTATCTTGTCAAAATACTTGGTAGAGCCGTCAGTCGAGAAATACTTGTACTCGAAAACGATGCTCGGGTTCTTCTTGAATTCCTCGATATCCTTTATCATTTCGCCGGCGGTCTGGTAACGCTCGGCAGGCACCTTCTGCATTGCCTTCATCGTTATCTCTTCCAGGCCTTCGGGAATAGAGCTGTTTATCTCGGTCATCTTCCTCGGCTTGGTCTGCATATGCTTGAGCGCAATGGAAACGGGGTTGTCGCCGTCGAACGGCTTAACGCCCGTAAGCATCTCATACAGCATTACGCCGACGGAATAAATATCGCTCTTCTCGTCGGTGACCTCACCTCTTGCCTGCTCGGGGCTGATATAATGCACGGAGCCTATCGCTTTTTCGGATATCGTCTTGTCGGTCTCGCGGTTGAAGTGCGCGATACCGAAATCCATGACCTTTATAGTGCCGTCCGCAAGCAGCATTACATTCTGCGATTTGATATCGCGGTGTACTATTCCTCTGTCATGCGCGTGCTGCAAAGCACGGAGTATCTGCGTTGTGAAATGCACAGCGTCACGCCATTTCAGAACGCCCTGTCTCTCGATATACTCTGTAAGTGTGATACCGTCTATATATTCCATTACGATGTACTGGATCTTGTCCGTAAAGCCTACATCGTAAATTTTTACTATATTTTTATGTGAAAGAAGCGCGATAGCTTTTGATTCGTTGCGGAAACGTCGAAGAAAATCCTCGCTCTTGGCAAACTCGTTTTTAAGTATCTTAACGGCAACGACTTTATTCTCTATTATATCGTTCGCCTTGTAGATATCAGCCATTCCGCCGACGCCGATAAGCTCCGTGAGCTCATATCGGTTATCGAGCTTCTTGCCTATGTTTTTATCCATTCAGCTCAGTTCCTTTCATACACAGGACTTCATATATATGATCGCCTTACGGCGTTTACAGCTTGTTCAGACCTCTACTACCGCTACCGAAACATTGTCGCGTCCGCCGTTGCCGAGCGCGTAATCTATAAGCAGATCACATGACTTCGATATCGGATTGTTCACGATTATCTCCGCGATCTCGGCATCGTCGCCGTATGCGTGCAGTCCGTCCGACGAGAACAGCAGGATATTTCCTTCCTCAAGATCGATCTCGAAATAATCCGGCGTGATATTCCGGTCCGCACCGACAGCGCGTGTTATGCGGTTTCTGTCGGGGTGTACCTTGCTTTCCTCCTCGGTTATCTCTCCGCGCTCAACGAGCTTTCTGACATAAGTATGATCCTTTGTTATCTGCTGTATGCTGTCGTCAAAGATATGGTACGCTCTGCTGTCGCCCACGTTGATTATGTAGGCTCGTCCGGCGTAGATTATTCCCGCCACGCAGGTAGTTCCCATTCCGTACTTATCCGACTCTCTCGAAGCGCGGTCAAATACAAGGCTGTTTGCTGCGGTAACGGAGGTTATAAGGAGATTGCGTATGAAATTGCGGTTGATATTTCCGCGGAACCCTTTTCTGATACGATCGGACATAAACTCAACAGTCATTTCGCTCGCAACGCTTCCCGCGTTCTCTCCGCCCATTCCGTCACAGAGAATTACCGCGACAGCGTCGTCTTCAAGCATATCCGTCCAAACTCTGTCCTGATTTTCATTGCGTTTCAGACCTATATCGGTCTTGGAAAAGCATTTCATACTACCCCTCTTTTCTCTTATGTGCCGTAAAGCAAACGGAAATTATGATATATTATACAAATACTCTATCTTATCTATTATACACTTTTTCGGATAATAAATCAACTGTAAAATGGTTACAATTTTCTTACAAATTGGTAACAATTTCTTACATTTCCGTCATTTTTATTCACAGTTCTGTTCCTGCGTGATGCTGTCACGCCGCAGCTGACCGCACGCAGCGCTTATATCCGCGCCGAGAGTGCGTCTGACGGTAGCGTTGATACCGCTGTCCGTAAGCATTTTCGTGAATTCCCTGACCCTGCCGCTCTTCCGATACTCCCGCTCGCGTATCTCGTTTACGGGGATAAGGTTGACATGACACGGAGACACAGGCTTCAGAAGCCGCACAAGCTCCTTCGCCGTGCCGGGATCATCGTTCACTCCGTCTATCAGCGCAAACTCGAAGCTGATACGCCGTCCCGTCTGCGCAAAATAATATTTACAGGCATCTATCAGCTCCGACGTATCGTAACGCTTGTTTACCGGCATTATCGCACTGCGCTTTTCGTCTGTCGGCGCATGGAGCGATACAGAAAGCGTCAGCCCCGTCTTCATATCCGCGAGCTCCATTATTCTCGGAACTATACCGCAGGTAGAAAGTGAAACATGCCGCAGGCTCATATTCTTTCCCTTTTCGGAGGACAGGATATCGAGAAATGTCATAACGTTATCGAAATTGTCAAGAGGTTCGCCTATGCCCATAAGCACAAGGCTCTCGACTTTTCTGCCGCTGTCACGCTCGGTCTCGTAAATCTGCCCGAGCAGCTCCGACGGCAGAAGATCACGCACAAATCCCGCCTTTGTGGACGCGCAGAAGCTGCACCCCATTTTGCAGCCTACCTGTGTGGAAATGCAGAGCGAATTTCCGTGCTTATAGCTCATCAGCACGGTCTCGCAGCGTTCGCCGTCCGGAAATTCATACAGATACTTTACTGTGCCGTCTATCTTTGAAACGAGCTTTCGCACCACAGTCGGGCGCATTATGAAATAATCCGAGTCAAGCCGTTCTATGAACGTTTTCGGCAGATTGGCACACTGCGAAAACGAAGTGACCTGCTTTTCGTGGAGCCAGCCGTAAAGCTGCGACGCGCGGAATTTCTTCTCGCCGAGCGCCGCTATCTCCGTTTCAAGCCCGGAAAGCGTAAATGAAAGAATGTCTTTTTTACTCATTGTTCTTGTTAAAATGCAAAAATGAAAGAATACCTATCGGCATGAAGTAAACGCACCAGCAAATCAGCGCCATTACACCGCCGCCGCTTGTCTCACCGCCGCCAAGCCCTGCCGCGAACATACCCGTCATGGGCATTATAAGACACGGGAAGAAGAAAAAGCCGTGTATTATCAGCATAGCTTTAAGCACCTTGTCCGTCTTTGTTTTCGCCCTTACCGTGAGCCCGACAAAGAATGTTGACAGCGCCATTATACCGTAGCCGAGCAGATCGTATGAGAATATCAGTCCGCCGCGCCTGAAGTCAATAATATCTGCAGCCTGCTCGGTCAGTCCGCCGAAGCTGACCGCCGTGAGCTGCGCGTAATACACAAGCATTATCAGCACCGCATACACACACGCAAATAATACTCCCAGCAGTGAAGCAGAGCTGTTTTCACCCTTTCGTTCGTGGTGAAATCCGACAGTCAGCATTATGTAGCCTATCGGAAGAATAAGGCATACAGTATAGCTCCCATAAGTAAAGTCGATCATAAGGAATAACGCGAAAAGGAATACCGTTACGGTAACGATCAATGCGCCGATCTTGGCAATAAGTCTGTTCATTTTTTTCTCTCCGATGTTTTATTTAATCTTTTTAAATACGGCGTAGAAAAAACCGTCCCCGCCGTTTATCTCCGGGAAGAATGTTTTTGTGCCGACAAGCTCAAAACCGCTGTTCTGTGCGGCAAACATTTCCGCTATTTCTTCGTTTTCGTCACGGTTGAGCGTACAGGTGGAATAAACGAGCTTTCCTCCCTGCTTAACGTAATTCTTTGCGTTATCGAGTATCTTTTTCTGTATTTCGGGGAGCTCTGTCAGCTCGTCCTTTTTCTTGTACTTTATCTCCGGCTTGCGGCGTATGACCCCGAGTCCGGAGCACGGCACATCGCACAGAACGATATCCGCTTCAGGAAGTGTTTCATCATATAACGAAGCATCGGATACCCGCGCTTTCACTATATCAAGTCCGAGACGCTCTGCGCCCTGTTCGATCAGCTTCACCCGGCTTTCGTACAAGTCGGAGGAGTACACCGTGCCTTTGTTCCCCATAAGCTCCGCGAGCGTAAAGCTCTTGCCGCCCGGTGCCGCACACATATCTATCACAGTATCGCCCGGACACGGCGCAGCCGCCTCACAGCACATCTGCGACGAGATATCCTGAACATGAAAAAGTCCGTTCCGGTAGGCACGCAAGCTCTCGATACCGGCGGTACCGTTCAGCAAAACACAGGTGTCGCTGCCGTTATACCGCTCCGATTTTATGCCGTCCTCCGCAAGCTCATAGATCAGATCGTCCGCGTCACAAAGAACACTATTCACCCTCGCGTAAACGGGCGGTCTCCCGAACGATGCCTGCAGAATTTTTTCGGTCTGCTCTATCCCGTAATCCTTCGCCCACATCTTGACAATCCACTTTGCGCAGGAGTATGTCACCGATAGATTTCCGAGCACGTCGAGCCCGTTAGTATCAAGCCGCTTTCCGCCGCGTATAAATGCACGGAGCACTGCGTTCACAAATCCCTTTGACCGCTGCGGTGCGAGCTTCACTGTTTCGTTCACCGCCGCGCTTTCCGGGATATCCATATACATAAGCTGATAAAGCCCCATGCGCAGAAGCTGGAGCGTTTCGTTTTCTATATCGTCAAATTCGGTTTTTGAATATGCTCTGATAATATGATCGAGCGTCATTCTGCGTTCGGTAACGCCGTAAAACAGCGCCGTGACAAACGCCCTGTCCGCACTGTCTCCAGACAGCGACGAATCGAGCAGAAGATTTGAATACGCACCGTCAGCCTGCGCTTTTACAAGCATACCGAGCACACGTTCACGTCCGCTCATATCAACGCCTCCTCGACGAACGGAGCAGCAGTCTTATGAGCTGTACAAGTGAGAGCAGGAAATTCGCGACATACGTCATTGCCGCAGCATTTAAGACCTGCTTCGCGCCGTCAAGCTCATCACCCACAAGAATCTGATTAGCAACAAGCGTGTTTATCGCCCTTTTGCTTGCATCAAACTCAACAGGCAGCGTGGCAAGCTGGTACAGAACAACAACGAGATAAAACGCTATGCCAAGCTCGATAACAAACATCCATTCCAGCACAAACCCAACCGCAAGGACCCAGAACCATGCTCCGGAGAAGAACTGCACCGCGGGCGCGAAAAAGTTTCTTACCTTTATGGGACCGTACTTTCTCGCGTACTGTATCGCGTGTCCGCACTCATGCGCCGCGACACCTATCGCGCCTATGGAATTGATGTTATAGGTAGAATCGGACAGATATACTGTTTTTGTATGATCGTTGTAACGGTCATTCAGCGAGCCTTGATCGTGGACTACCTGAACATCATAAAGCCCGTTCATATCGAGTATCAGTCTCGCTGCTTCATAGGCACGCATGCGGTTCAGCGGCGTAACTCTGTTGAATTTGCTGAATGTGCTTTTTACTTTTATCTGACAGAACACCGCAAACAGGATCATTCCGAGCAGTACATACCCATAGAACTTGCCCGCAAATACTTGATATACAAGGTTGAAGATCGCTCTCGCCTCATGGGCAAGCAAAACCATAATCAGCCCTCCTCACCGAACACTGTTCCGGCAGGCACCTTCTTGCCGCGAAGATATTCGTCTGCGGACATACGCTTGCTGCCCTCCGCCTGAACGTCGGAAAGGCGCAGCACATAACCTCCGCATGACACACCGAGCCTGTCGTCCGCAGCTGTACCCGCGGGAAGCTCTGTCTTTATATCCGTCTTTTCCGCGAAATACACCTTGAAGCGCTTGCCGCCGAGCGTCGTGAACGCGCACGGGCTTGCGGACATTCCGCGGATAAAGTTATATACGTCATCTATGCTTTTCGAGAAATCTATCCTGCACATCTCCTTGCTTATCATAGAAGCATAGCAGGTATTCTCGTCTGTCTGCGGAGTTCTCGGTGCAGAGCCGCTTTCTATTTCCGCAAGCGTTTTCACGATAAGCGACGCTCCCATTTCCGAAAGCGCATCATGAAGCTCGGACGCAGTCATTCTCTCACCGATCGTTATTTTCTCGGTGAGTATCATATCACCCGTGTCGAGCCCCTCCGCCATATACATAGTGGTGACCCCGGATTCCTTTTCCCCGTCGATTATACAATGCTGTATCGGCGCGGCTCCGCGGTATCTCGGCAGCAGCGACGCGTGAACGTTCACGCAGCCGTACTTCGGTATTTCGAGCACTTCCTTCGGAAGTATCTGTCCGTATGCAACAACTACTATGCAGTCAGGCGCAATTTCGCGAAGCGTATTCACCGCTTCTTCTGCGTCATCGCTTCTGCCTTTACGCAGCGACAACGGCTGATAAACGGGTATCTCATATCCCACCGCACATTCCTTGACAGGCGTAAACATCATCTTATGTCCGCGGTTTTTGGGCTTGTCGGGCTGTGTGAATACAGCCGCAACATCATGTCCGGCTTTGACGAGCGCATCAAGACACGGTACGGCAAAATCCGGTGTTCCCATAAAAACTATCTTCATAGATCCACACCTTACTTCTTATCTTTTTCCTTTTCCTCTATATCTACCATTTCGTCAGCGAGGTCTGTGAACAGTATTCCGTTCAGGTGATCTACCTCATGGCAGAGCGCTCTCGCAAGCAGCTCAGTACCCTCGACTTTGAACTCCTTTCCGTAGCGGTTCATCGCGGTCACCTTTACCTTTGCGGGACGCTCAACATATCCCCACTGATTGGGCGAGGAAAGGCAGCCCTCAACTTCGTGCTGCTTACCGCGCATTGAGGTGATAACGGGGTTTATAAGCTCTATCGGACCGTCGCCTACATCTATCACGACAACTCTGCGAAGGATACCTACCTGCGGTGCGGCAAGCCCCACACCGTCGGACTCCTTCATGGTATCGTACATATCGTCGAGCAGTACCCAGAGCTTATCGTTGAACTCCGTTACCTCACGGCATTTCTTTCTCAGTCTGTCGTCTCCGAATTTTACAATGTTTCTCAGTGCCATTTTTATGTTCCCTTTCTTTGTCAGAAATAATTTATTTGTTCAGAACGGCTTCTTTCCGTCAAGCCATCCCTTGTTCTTCCAATAATCCGAATCGGTCTTATTCCAGCCGTTTTTCTGTGACATCTTAAAAATGCCGAACAGGAACTTTGTGCCGAAGCTGACCTTTTTTCTCTCAACACTTTTTGCGACTTTGTTTGCCACGGCTTTTACCTGTCGCTTTATCTTTTCTTTATCCTTGTAATCGGCGTAATTGCCGTTCATCTTCATAGTGGTAACGCCGTATGAATACACCGACGATATCCCCCAGAACGACATATTGCTTCTGAGCAGTTTAACAGTCTGTTTAACACCCGAACCGCCGGCAGAGGTTATTATAAGTCCCGTCTTGCCGAACATGACCTCTTTGGGACGATGCACCAGCCACATATACGCGAAATGGTCAAGCAGCTCTTTAAGCGCACCTGTACAGGAACCGACAAAAACCGGTGTGGCAAGTATTATCAGATCTGCTTTTTCGATACGTTCGACTATCGGTGCTGTCTTTCCGTAATGCGGACATTTGTCCTCACCGTGAAGTATGCAGTTTGCACAGCCGAGACAGGTCTCTCCGAAATCTCGCGGAAGCACAAGCTCGTCAACTTCCGCACCGGCGGCACGGAACTCGTCAAGGAACAGGTCTGTCACCGCACGGGTATTGCCCTTGTGCGGGGTACCCAAAATCGCAAGAACCTTCATATTATCTCCCCATTAAAATCAACGTAAAAGCTGACCTTTCTGAATTCCGGCAGCTTATACGCCGACATCATCACAAACCTCAGCATATCACGGAATTTTCTGTTATTGCGGCATTTCACGATTATCTTAGCGCGGTAGCTTCCGTTTATCCTGCTTCCGGCGGTAGGTCCGAGTATTATCGCAGGGATATCACTACCGGCTTTCTCCGCCTGCGTTTTCAGCAGGTCACGGAATACCGCAGCGGCTTTTCCGAGAAGCTCCTCCTCCGACGACGAGAATGCTATCATACATATATCGCAGTACGGCGGGAATATCAGCGCTTTACGCACCTCGCTCTCCTGTCCGTAGAAGCCTTTGTAATCCTGCTTTGCGGCAAGCTCCAGAACATAATGATCCGGCGAGTAGGTCTGTATGAACGCCCTGCCCTTTTTCTCTCCGCGTCCGGAACGCCCGACTACCTGCGTAACAAGTGAGAACGTCTTTTCATAACCGAGATAGTCTCCCGCATACAGAGAACGGTCTATCAGCAGCACGCCTACAAGCGTGACATTCTCGAAATTGAGCCCTTTCGCGATCATCTGCGTACCGACCATTATGTCGTATTCATTGTTTGCGAACTCCGCGAACCGCTTCTCATACGAGTATTTCGACATCGTCGTGTCTGCGTCCATTCGCAGCACTCTCGCACTCGGGAAATACTGCTTTATCTCGTCCTCGATACGCTGTGTTCCCGTACCGCTCGAATATATGAACCTGCTCCCGCACTTTTCGCAGGCGGCAGGCATAGGTTTTCTGAACCCGCAATAGTGGCAGATAAGGCTGCCGTTCACCTTATGGTAGGTCAGCGGTATGCTGCAATTCGGACATTCCTCAACCGTCCCGCAGCTTATGCAGTTGACGTAGGTGTGATATCCGCGCCTGTTGAGCAGCAGCATGGCTTGCTCCTTGTTTTCGAGGTTGTATTTAAGCTCGCACAGCAGCTCGTCGCTGAAATTGCCGCGATTGCCGCGCTCCGCCTCCACCCTCATATCTATCATTTTTACGTCCGGCAGCACAGCCTTGCTGTATCGCTCATTCATCTCGAACAGGCTGTATTTACCGCTCAGCGCGTTATGGTAGCTGTCAAATGACGGCGTTGCCGAAGCGAGAAGTAAAAGCGCCTTATGCCGGAAGCATCTTTGTTTTGCTATATCTCTTGCGTGATAGCGCGGAGACATCTCGGATTTGTAGGTGTGCTCGCCTTCCTCGTCAATGACGATAATGCCGATATTATCTACGGGCGCAAACACCGCGCTCCTTGTTCCTATCACTATCCGCGCATCGCCCGAGCGAATCCGCTTGAACTCGTCGGCACGTCGTCCGAGAGACAGACTGCTGTGTATTATCGCAACCTTGCTGCCGAACAGACGTCTGAATTTACCGACGGTCTGCGGCGTGAGCGCGATTTCGGGAACAAGCAGTATCGCCGTTTTACCGATATCCGCGCAGCGCTCGATCAGCTTTATGAACACCGAGGTCTTGCCGCTTCCGGTGATCCCGTGCAGCAGCGCGCATTTCGGCTCGTCCGTATCCATAAGCTCAAGCAGCCCGTTGTACGTTTTTTGCTGGAGCGGCGAGAACACGATATCCGACAGCTTCTCGGTCACTTCGTCATTATCCGTCTCTGCGCGTGAGACCTCGGTCTCGGTTATCTCAACTATGCCTTTGTCCGCGAGACGCTTTACAACCGAATCGGTGACTCCGCAGAGATAACAGAGCTCCTTCACGGATGCGGCACCCGTTTCGGCAAGCGTATCACATACTGCCCGCTGCTTCGGGGACAGCTTCGCGTCCTCTGGAACGTCAATCAGCGTGACTGTCTTTTCCGTTTCGTCACCGACACGTCGCTTGACGGACTCGTGTATCGTTACGATGCGCTTTCCGGCAAGCATTTTTACTGCGGCGGCGTTTTCCGGAAGACAAAGCAGCTCTTCGAGCTCCCTGTCATTCGCACAGCCCTCCGCTTTTCGTATAAGATCTCTCTCGGCATCATTCAGCGCACCGTCTGCCTCGGCAAGCCGCGCCGCGCTGATATTCAGGGTATGTTTTTCATTGATATATACCGCAAGACCCGGCGGAAGCATTGTGCGCACCGCGTCATAATATGTACATAACGTGCTCTCGCGCATATATTCCGCAAGCGAAAGCATTTCCGCGTTCAGGTAGCTGCCGTCGTCCGCTGCGGCAAATACCTGCTTCACGGCTGAACCCGGCTTTTCACCGGTAACGGCAAAAACAACGCCGATACGGTGCTTGTCCGTCCTGCCGAACGGTACGATAACACGCATACCGGGTCTTATGTCAAGCCCCTGCGGAATCTCATAAGTAAAAAGCGAATCGAACGCGTAGGCGGTCTTTTCGACTGCTACAAGCGCATACTGCTCTGACGAGCTCATTCCGCAAGCAGCTCCTCTACAACTCCGGGACGTCTTTCACGTCTGCACTTCTCGGCTCTCACTACCGCGAGGAAATCGTCCACCGCGTCCTCAAGAGCCGCGTTTGTAACGAGATAATCATAGTTTTCCGCGAATTTCAGCTCCTTGCGCGCAGTTTCAAGGCGCTGCTTTATAACGTCGTCCGTCTCCGTCCCGCGTTTGTGAAGTCTTCTGTCGAGCTCCGCAAAAGACGGCGGAAGTATGAACACCATTGTGCAGTCCGGGAACATCCTGCGAACATTCGCAGCGCCCTCGATCTCGATTTTGAGGATAACGTCCTTTCCCGCTTCGAGCATATCCGTGACCGCCTTTTTCGGTGTGCCGTAGTAATTGCCGACATACTCGGTGTATTCGAGCAGCTCGCCGTTTCTTATCATTTCCTCAAACTGTTCACGTGTCTTGAAATGGTAGCTCACGCCGTCGGTCTCGCCGGGACGCATTGCCCTCGATGTCGCGGAGACGGAATAGAACAGGTTATCATTCTTTTTCAGAGCCTGTTCGAGTATAGTGTCCTTTCCGCAGCCGGCAGGCGCGGAAACTACGATCAATATGCCTTTTGCCATAACGCTCCTCCTTGTGTACGCTTTTCGGAATTTATGAACATTCTTTTCCTATCGAAGACGGTTCCTTCGCGGACATGACAACATGACCGCTGTCCATCACGATAACGGTCTTGGTCTTTTTGCCGCAGGTAGCATCTATCGCGGTATTGCTGTCCTTTGCGGCTGAAACGATGCGCTTTGCGGGGGCGGAATCCGCACCAATGACCGCAACTATCCGATCGCTGTTTATCCTGTTTCCGTACCCGACATCAATAAGATCCATTTCTTCCACCGCCTTAAAATACTATAAATTATATTATAACATTTTTTTATATAAAAATCAAGATATTTTTCACTTTAAAAGTCCCGCTTTCAGCAGCTCACGATAAAGCCGTCCCACCGGCAGCCCCATTACGTTGTAATAATCGCCGTCTATCCCGCTCACAAGCAGTGCTCCGGTGTCCTGTATGCCGTAACCGCCGGCTTTATCGAAGGGTTCTCCGCTTGCGACATAGGCATCGATCTCTCTCTCCGTAAGCTCAAAGAATCTTACTTTTGTCTCATCACAAAACGCATTGTTCTCATTTCTGCAAATTATGCACGCGCCTGTAAAAACGCTGTGTTCCGTACCGGAAAGCAAACGCAGCATACGCTTTGCGTCTGATTCGTCACGCGGTTTTCCGAGTATTTCTCCGTTCACGACTACGATCGTATCGGCACCGATAATCGTATCATCGGGATACCGCGCGGCGATCTCCTCCGCCTTGTGACGAGCAAGCTCGCACACATATTCCTGCGGCTGGAGAGTTTTGTCCGCACGTTCCTCACCCACGGCGGGTATTATCTCAAAATCCTGCGTTATCAGCGAGAAAAGCTCTTTTCTGCGCGGTGACTTGCTCGCAAGTATAATCATAGTGCTGTCCTCCGAAATAAAAATACGTATTATTTTAGCATATTATCCGGAATATGTCAACATCTGCAATACTTCCAGACACATCCTGTTCCTTCTTATCTGTATCGTGAACAAAATTAATATTGACAATCACCGGTTTTGGTAGTATAATAATTTGTGTATTTTTATCGTTCTTATCACTTGACTAAAGAACAAAAAAATGGTACAATAAGGGTTAATGTATTCCGGAAAAGGCGGTGAAGTTATGAAAAAGCTGATAGTTATCGAAGGGCTCGACGGATGCGGGAAATCCACCCAGCTTGACCTCCTGCGCCGAAAGATACCGTATGCGCATTTTATAACATTCCCGTACTACAATACCGACAGCGGACGGATAATCAGCGATTACCTGAAAGGCAGGTTCGATGAGACAGACCCTGAGGTGAGCGCTTATTCCGCGAGCATCATGTACGCCACAGACCGCTACACGAGCTTCAAGACACACTGGCAGGCGCTTTACGAGAGCGGCTCCCCCGTTATATCGGCAAGATACGTTTCGTCGAACGCGGTATATCAGATGACAAAGCTCGCAAAAGACGAGTGGGACAGCTATCTGGGATGGCTGTGCGATCTGGAATATGTTAAGCTCGGTATGCCGAAGCCCGATCTCACGATATTCCTCGATATGCCTACCGAGGTCTCGCAAAAGCTGCTGCTGCGCAGGTATAACGGCGACGAGAAAAAGAAGGATATCCACGAGCGTGACACCTCGTACCTCGCACACTGCCGTGAAGCAGCCCTTTTCTCCGCGGAAAAGTTCGGCTGGGAAATGATTCCGTGCAGTGAAAACGGAGAACCGAGAAGCATTGCGGAGATCAATGCGGAGCTTATAGAAATGATAAACCGCTGCATTAGCGAACAATAACGGAAAGGAAAAGGTTATGGTACTTGTATTTCTTGCAAACGGATTTGAGGAGACCGAGGCTATTGCGCCTATTGACATTCTCCGCAGAAACGGACAGAAGGTTGTCACCGTCGGAATAGGTGAAGAGGTTATTACAAGCTCGCACGGCGTAACCGTCGTACCCGACGTTACGGAAGTCGATATCGCGCTGAGCGACGAAATAGATATGATAGTGCTGCCCGGCGGTATGCCCGGTACGCTGAACCTTGAAAAATCACGCACAGTGCAGGACACTATCGACTACTGTGCGGCAAACGGCAAATACATCGGAGCTATCTGTGCTGCTCCCTCAATAATTGGCAGAAAGGGCTTGCTCAAAGGCAAAAAAGCTACCTGCTTCCCCGGTTTTGAGGAATTTCTTGAGGGCGCGGATTTCACCGGCGGGCCGGTTGAACAGGACGGCAACATCATAACAGCAAGAGGCGCCGGTGTGGCAATAGAGTTTGGTCTGAAACTCGTGGAGGCTCTTTCCGGAAAGCCCGCTTCCGATAAGATACACGAAGCGATGCACTGTGTCGGAGCTTAAAAAGGCACTGCGTGCGGAGATTCTTTCGCAGCGCAGAGATATGGAAGAATCCGTCAGGAAAGAATACGACGAAAGAATATATAATAATCTTGTAAAGCTCGATCCTGTCAAGAAATGCGGTTCATTTCTCGTGTACGCGTCCTCACCGATCGAAGTTGATACGCGACGCTTTATAACGGCAATGCTCGCCGAAGGAAAGACAGTCGCGGTGCCGAAGTGTGTCGGAAAAAGTATGCGTTTTCTTGAAATTAGCTCACTTTCGGAGCTTGTGAAAAGCCGCTTCGGGGTTGACGAACCGGCGGACGGAAGAGAGATCACCGCATTTGACGGAACCGTGTGCATCGTACCGGCTCTGCGCTTCGACAGAAACGGTTACCGGCTCGGCTGGGGCGGAGGCTTCTATGACCGGTTTCTCGCAAGCTACGACGGTTTTTCCGTCGGTATCTGCTATGAGCAGTGCTGCGGCGACGTACCGAGTAACGAGTACGACTTGAATGTAAATACGGTCATTACCGAAAACGGGATCTACCGATAACATCAACATTAATTATCAACTGTCAATTATCAATTATCAATTAAAAAGGGGGTGGACTCATTGAGCGAGAATAAGAACGAAGACAAGGAATATAACGACATAGGAAGTCTCGCGGCATATCTGCACAGTGATAAGATGCAGGCTTTCAAGGCTGCCGAGAAGCGCTCCGAAATGGGTCTTCCGCCGGACGACGATGATTATGAATATTACGACGAGCAGGACGAGATAGACGAAATTCTGTTCTCGGTGAACAAAAAGAGAAAGAGCAAGGCTGCGGCTGCAAACCGTATCTCCAAGAGCGAATACGACAATGTGGTGCGCGGGAAGTCTTCCGGTAAAGAGGACAAAATACGTTCGGCAAAGGACGATATCCCAAAGAACCCGATACAGTCTTCTACCGAGAAGCCGAAAAAGAGCGATGCCCCGAAGAATACGGCACAGACAGCTTCCGAGAAACCAAAAGTGCGTCCAAAAACGCAGAAAAGCGCGGAAACACCCGCTGCTGCGGAGAACGCAAAGCAGAAGATCGGTTCGGTGCTTTCGGAAGCGAAAAATAAGCTGACATCACACAAAAGTGAAGAACCCGAAGCTACTGCCGTAAAACCGGCAGTAATTGCGCCCGCAAAGGAAACTGATGCCGCAAAACGCGAGCCCGTAAACGACAATACTATTCCCGGACTTGCGGAAAGTCTTTCCGCTGCGCTCGGTGAGAAGGCTTCGGAGATAGTGCGCGAAAACAGAAATTCCCTGCCCCCGGAGGACACGCCCGAGGTATTTGATGTTGAAGAAGGCTCGGAGCAGGAAGAAGAATTCGACAAGACCGCAACGCGCCTTATGAACGCGGTCAATGACCCGCAGGAAAGAAGTGTCTCGATGATCGACGAGACACAGGAGGAAGAAGAGGATATCCGCGCCGAAAAGCAGCGGATAGCGCGTCTGCGCCTCGGATACGAGCGCCAGAAGCAAAGCACGCGTACTCTTGCGTATATTCTTGTCGCGCTGCTGCTGTGCGCCGCAATACTCGGCTGTGCCGCTTACGCTTCGACATACCTCGTCAAGTGGGCTCTCGATTTCACGGGAGTCGGTGCGCAGGAGTTCAAGATTGATGTTACTATACCCGACGAGGCCGATATTTTCACTGTCGCGGCGATACTCTCCGAAAACAATATTATAAGTGACGCGAAATTCTTCAAGATGTATGCGGATTTCATAGACAAGCTGAAAGACAATGAGGGCAAACGTGACTTCATTGCTGGCAAATATACCGTAAGCTCCACAATGTCATACAGCACGCTGCTGTCGATACTGAGCACAAAGACCACAGAGCTGAAAACGGTGAATGTGCGTATCGTAGAGGGCATGACCGCACACGAGATAGGTGCGCTTCTCGAAGAAAACAACGTTTGCTTCGCGGAGGATTTCGAGAAATACTACAAGAATATACAGAACAACTACGACTTCGAGAGAAGAGTAAAGGAAAATCCGCTCAAATTCTGCCAGCTCGAAGGCTATCTGTTCCCGGATACCTACGAATTCTACATCGTAAACGCAATGGAGACCGGCATCAAGCCAGATAAGAACGAGACCTCCGAGGAAGCCTACGAGAAAATGAAGAAGGAATCCGAGGAGAACGCCAAGGAAGCGGCTAAGAAGATGTACTCCAACTTCAACGAGAAGATGACAAGGAGTATGTATAAGAAAATGGGCGAGATGAATATGACGCTCGACGAGGTCATTGCTCTCGCGTCCATTGTACAGAGAGAAGCCGGATACGCGGAGGATATGGAGCAGGTTGCAAGCGTTTTCCTCAACAGAATACGCAATTCCGCAGAATACCCGTTCTTACAGTCCGACGTTACCGTACTCTATGTCGAGAACGACATCAAGCCCAATATAAAAGGCTCCGACGCAGCCAAGCAGCGCATTTACAACGCCTACAACACTTACGTTTGTCAGGGAATCCCCGCGGGCGCGGTCTGCAACCCGGGACTTGACGCGATAAATGCCGTGCTGTATGCGCCCGATACGCCGTACTACTACTTCTGCGCAAACGAGGAGACCGGCGAGATCTACTATGCGGCAACACAGGCGGAGCATGAAGCTAACCTTCTTCTCGCGGAAATAACGCCCGGAGATCAGACTTCGGAAATGCCTGTCGGAGAGAGTGAGACAAATGACTGAGATACCCGAGATATTATCCCCGGCAGGAGACAGAGAATGTCTCGAAGCGGCAGTCGATTTCGGCTGTGACGCGGTATATATAGGCGGAACGAGCTTCGGTATGCGAGCCGCTCCGAAGAATTTCGATATGGAGCAGCTCGCGGACGCAGTGAAATACGCGCATAACGGCGGCGCAAAGGTGTACCTTACCTGCAATACCGTACCTACCGTCGATGAGGCGGATGCTTTCCCGAAATTCATTGCCGAAGCATACGAAACGGGAATAGACGCGGCAATTATCGCGGATATCGGAGTTATGGCGATGACAAGGAAATACGCGCCGAAGCTCGATATCCATATGTCAACGCAAGTCGGGATCATGAACCACGCCACGGCAAATGAACTGTACCGGCTCGGCGCAAAGCGTGTCGTTCTGGCGCGTGAGACTTCCCTGTCAGACATAGCGAAGATAAGAAAAAACATACCGGACGATCTCGAAATAGAGGTTTTCGTTCACGGCGCTATGTGTGTTTCGTTCTCCGGAAGATGTCTGCTTTCAAAGTACCTGACCGGACGTGATGCGAACCGCGGAGAATGTGCGCAGCCGTGCAGGTGGAAATACTATCTCACCGAGGAACAGCGCCCCGGCGAGCTTTTTGAGATAACCGAGGACAACAGGGGTACTTACGTTTTCAATGCGAAAGACCTTTGCATGATAGAGCATCTCGATGATCTTATCGAAGCGGGCGTTTCCAGCCTGAAGATCGAAGGCCGTGCGAAGTCCGCGTACTATACCGCGGTTATGAGCAATGCGTACAAGAAAGCTCTCGGATATGCGCTCAACGGTGAAAAAGTGCCGGAAAACATTGTAGGCGAGGCTTTCCGAGTAAGTCACAGACCGTACTGCACCGGCTTTTTCTACGATCACGGTGATGCGGAGCAATACTATCCGAACAGCGGATATTACCGGGAATATGATTTCGTCGGTATAGTTGACGGCTACGCGGACGGTATGCTCGAAATAACGCAGCGAAATTACTTCACACTTGACAGCAGACTGGAAATACTGCCGCCGAAGGGTGAGCCTGTAGTCTTCGAGCCTACGGAAATGTTCAATTCGGAGCGTGAACCGACAAGAATTGCAAACAAAGCCGTAGAGCGGTACTACATACCGTATCATACATCGTTCCCACCGAAGTCGATAATCAGAGCGGAACACAGATAAAAATAATACTCCCCTGCACCGTAAATTCCTTGCAGGGGATTTTTAGGAGAAATATGGAACTTACCAACATTGGAACAATAAAGGACGTAATGAGCCGGAACGGGTTCACGTTCTCAAAAGCACTCGGACAGAACTTTCTGATAAATCCGACAGTCTGCCCGAAGATCGCAGAATTGGGCGGGTGCAAGCCCGGAACGGCAGCGATCGAGATCGGCACGGGCGTGGGCGTGCTTACAAAGGAGCTCGCGCTGCGCTGTGACAAAGTGCTTGCAATAGAAATTGACGAGCGGCTGAAACCGGTGCTCGCCGAAACGCTTGAGGAGTACGACAACATAGATATCGTGTTCGCCGATATTCTCAAAACAGATCTTTCAGCGCTTATCGCAGAGAAGCTGCCCGGATATGACGAGATCGTAGTCTGTGCG
Organism: Ruminiclostridium sp.; assembly: GCA_017395555.1. Lineage (GTDB taxonomy): Bacteria > Bacillota > Clostridia > Oscillospirales > Ruminococcaceae > Ruminiclostridium_E. The sequence goes on from JAFPUE010000079.1 coordinate 23,631, forward strand.
AACCTTCCGTATTATATCACCTCGCCGGTGATAATGAAGCTGCTCGAAGAAAGACCGCCGATACGCTCCGTCACCGTAATGGTACAGAAGGAAGCTGCGGACAGGTTGTGCGCAAAAATGGGGACGAGAGAATGCGGTGCGGTGACTGCGGCAGTGAACTATTACAGCGAGCCGAAAATGCTGTTCAGGGTGAACCGCGGCAGCTTCATCCCTGCTCCGAACGTTGACAGTGCCGTGATACGGCTCGATATCCCCGACAAACCGAGATACACTGTATCGGACGAGAAGCTGTTCTTTAAAATAGTCCGCGCCTCATTTGCACAGCGCAGGAAGCAGCTCCTCAATCCGCTGAGCGCGGCGCTCGGAATACCGAAGCCGGAGCTTGCGGAAATGCTCGGGAAATGCGGTATCAGGCAGACCGCGCGCCCGGAGGAGCTTAAAATGGAAGATATTGTCGCTCTTTGTGAGACCATAGCGGACAAAAAATAACGATATCCCTTTATCCGACAATCTTTTCGCTTTGTATGTGGTATTATGATGCTACTATTCAAAGCGAAAGGACGTTGAAAATGGAAAGAAGTATCGCTTCGGAACATTCTGTCGGAGAAAGGGATATCGGCTTTTTAAAGGGTGCGGCTTTAAGCGCGGCGGGGTTCCTGCTGGGGCTTACGCGGCTGTTCGGTTTTCCCGCGCCTTTTGCCGCAGCGGGAATAGCTGCCGCGGACGGTCTCGGCTGCGTTTTCCTGTTTGTCGGAGCGGCTGCCGGCTACACTATAAACGGCGGACTTGAGACCTGCGTACACTACATAACCGCAATGGGCGCGCTTACGATATTGAAGCTGATAACGGGGATATTCGCGCCGAAGAAATCCTCCGAGTTTTTCAGGATAATCATGTCTGTGGCGGCGGGAGCTGCCGTGTTCGCGGCAAACTTTCTCGGTGCGCACGGAGTTTACGAAATATTCATTTCCGCAGCTTTCGCGGTCATATCCGCAGTATTCGCCTACTGCGCAGACAAGCTCCGTGCATCCGGGGTACGCGCTGCTGTATCCGGTCATAAGGCAGGCTCGGCTGCCGCGGTATGCGTGCTTTTCGTGCTTGTTACGGCAGCCCTCACGAGCTTACAGATCGGCGTAGTGAATGCGGGCGTATTCGTCTCGGTGCTTGCCGTGCTTTATTCCTCGGAGGTCAAAGCCGGAGCAATGGCCGCGGTATGTGCGGTGCTTTCCTCTGCGGGAATAGCCGCGGGCAATACCGACTTCGCCGCCTCATGCATAATGATCTCGGTGACGGCACCGGTGATAATGCTGCTCGGACGCTTCGGCAGGATAACCCGCGCCTGTGCGTTCATATTCACTGTGAGTGCGGGGCTGATAATAACGGGAATGACGGAAACGAACGGTACCGCGGCTATATCAGCTATCGCAGCAGCTGTTCTGTATATGATCATACCGGGAAAGGTCTCGCCGTTTGCGGCATTTACCGAAAAAGCCGAGATAGTCTCGGCGGCTTCATCATACTCCGCTTTCGGGGAAAAACTTGCATATATGAGCGAGACGGTTGAGGAAATGCGCTCTGCCGTGATACGGACTGCCGACGCGCTCGAAACGGACAATATCCGCGATATCTCGTGGGTGTACAACAAAGCAGCCGACAAGGTCTGCAAAAACTGCCCGTCCAATATGAAGTGCTGGGGGAAGCTGTACAACGAGACTTCCGATGTTATGAACAAGGCTGTGAACGTGCTGAAAAACGGCAGCTTTGTGAGCGTGTCCGATCTCGGTGCGCACATAGCCGTAAGCTGCCAGGAGCGGGACAGACTCGCCGAGGCGCTCAACAAGCAGTACGCCGTGTACTGCTCGGCGGAGACGGCGGCGAGGAAGGTAGCGGAAATGCGCAGTGTGCTTACCTCGCAGCTCGGAGCAACCGGAAAGATGCTCAAAAAGATGTCGGAGGATATAGACAACTGCGATTCTTATGACGAGGAAGCGGCAATTATGGCGGAATCCCTGTTCGCTGACGCGGGACTGTACAAGCCCTCCGTTGTCGCTATGGTCATAAACGGGCGGCTGTGTATCGACGCTTACGGAAAGGGTGAGCTTCACGTTGCGCCCGATGAGCTTGCGGACAGGCTTTCCTTCGCGCTTCGGCACGAGTTTGACCTGCCGGTCATAACGAACGGCACGGAAAGGCTGCATATAACAGTGTCCGAGCGGGCAAAGTTCGATGCGCAGATAAAGGTGTTCCGCAGAAACAAAGCCGGGAGCCGCCACAGCGGAGACTGCTCGGAGTGCTTCAATGACGGCAGAGGGTATGTTTATATGATACTCTCTGACGGAATGGGCAGCGGCAGCCGCGCCCGTATCGACAGCGCGTTCTCATGCGGGATGCTGACAAAGCTGCTAAAGGCGGGCATTGATCTCGACGCATCTCTCGATATGCTCAACACTTCCCTGCTCGTCAAGTCATCCGACGAGAGCTTTGCAACGCTCGATCTGTGCAGGATAGACCTGAACACAGGAGATGTGCTGCTGTGCAAGGCGGGCGGAGCTTCAACATATATCCGCTGCGGAGAGACCTTCGCAGAGATAGGTGAAGAGGGCGTGCCGCTCGGTATCAGCTTTGAGGCGGATTATAAGGGCAAGCTGTTCAGGATATCCGAGGGCGATATCATCATCATGACCAGCGACGGCGCGGAGCTTGACAGGAAATGGCTCGAACAGACCGTCATGCGTGACAAAAACGCCGATATAGACAGGATAGTCGAGACGGCAGGCGAAGCGCTGCGGCTGTCGGCGGACAAGAACGAGGACGATGATATGACGGTCATCGGCGTAAAGCTCATAAGATAGTATGAGCCGGGATATGATAATAACTATTATTTTCAACATTTATTGCTGTTAGTTTTTGGCAACTATGACAAATCCACCGCTTTGCTCATTTTTTTCGACATTCTTATTGCAAATTGACCGATTTTGTGGTATAATTTATAAATAATATTATGCCTAAATGTGTCTTTCTTCGGTCAAATTGCCAATAATAGGCATAATATGTCGTACATTTGTGTAAAGCGAGGTGAATATCCGGTGAGGAACTGCGACTGGTATCTTTGGCTGAACGGCAAAAAAGTCCGCAATATCAGAGAGCTTCGCGAAAACTTCGACACTGCGGTGCTTATCGGATATTTTCTCGGCGGAAGCCTGTTGAAATGGCTTTCCGATATAGGTGAATTCAGCATCGTTGAACGCCTGAACAAAACCGACAGAAACGGCGACATTGGCTCGCAGCTGAAATACGCGTTCGGTGTAAATCCCGATGAGAACGCCGTTTATGACAGAACAGCGGAGTACGCGAGCGCTGAGGTATCCGTTCCTGCGGAGACAGCGGCAGATGCGGGAATGTCCGAAGTCGGTATCTGTACCGGGTCTTTCTACGGAAACATCGGCTCGTTCTACGGAGATATCTGTTCGTTCACAAATACGTTCCTGTTCTCGCCTTCCGTAACCGGCTCATTCGGAACAGTAAGCTCCTTCTACGGCGCGGTTGAGACAACAGGTGCAGGTGTAGGCTCAGGCTACGGTTCCGGCATTTTAGCGAGCTCTTATGCGGCGCTTGTCTCCGGACAGGCACTCAATGTATCTTCATACGGCGGCGGCTCCGGTTTTTACTTCCGGGCGGGTCTTGCCGGATTCGGAGCAGGAGCGGGTTCGTTCTCATACTACGTCGGCTCCTACAAGATAAGCAGCTTCAATACGCTTTTCGGAAATCTCGGTAAATACGGCTCGTACAAGGGCTTCTATGCCGGCTCATTCGGACTTTCGATGCTGTCGGGTCTCATACCCGACTCCGGTATCTCCGGCTCGGGCGGCAGCTTCGGGCATATCGGCGGATTTTTCGGCGAGGGCAGCTTTTACAGAAGCGCAGACGGTGTCGTTATCACAGCCGAGGAATACCACAGAACGCTGATCAACCTTTCATCATGCCCGCTCAACGCCTACGGATACGGTATCAATCTGATATGAACGGGATACATGTAAACTCATCCGCACCGTTTTTCGCACGCAGGACCGGTGCGGAATTTTCGATAGAGAAGTTCAGCCTTTACTGTGAAGTGATCTCCGCTTTGCAGTGGCGGAAAATGAACGGCGACATATTCATGATAACGGACAGGACGGCAGGTGCCTTTTACCGGAAATGCGGCATCGAAAAGGTCTGGAACGGTATCAGCGAGAGCATACCTCAGGATATTGAGGGCATTGACCCGCTGATGTTCTGGGCTGCGGGCAAGCTGATAGCTCTGCGGGATATACCGGATAACGCCGCGCTTGTTGACGAGGATCTTGTGATCTGGAAAACTCTTGCTCTGTCGGATACGGCAGTTACCGTAGCACACCGCGAGTACCTCTCCCCCGAGATCTACCCCGATCCGTCTCTTTTCGGAGTCAGCGGTTTTCCGCTTCTTGACCGGCTTGACAAGTCTGTGCTTCCCTGCAACACCGCTTTTTTGTATATACCGGACGCTTCTTTCCGTGTTTTCTACGCGAGTCAGGCGATAGCGTTCATGAAGGCTACTTCTATGAACAAGTGTGATGACAGGCTTTGCAGAATGGTCTTCGCGGAGCAGAGACTTCTCGCTATGCTGTGCGGGCTTACAGACACTCCGATAGAAACCCTTATGGATATGAACAGGCTTTTTGTGGCGCAGGACGACTACACTCACCTGTGGGGAGCGAAGCAGGCTATGCGCGACAACGAGGATTACCGGAACGGCTTTGTCGAAAGGTGCAGGAACCGCATACGCACCGACTTTCCCGAGTACACTTATGTTATAGAAGCGATAGATGCTTTGGAATGACAAAAAGCCCATGGAGACAGCTCCACGGGCTTTATCTTTGTCAATGCGGCTTATTCGCCGAGGTAATTCTTTACAAGTGCCTGAAGCAGCTCGTCACGGTCAATGCGTCTGATAAGGCTTCTTGCGTTGTTATATGTCGTTATGTATGTCGGATCCTCGGAGAGTATGTATCCGACAAGCTGGTTGATGGGATTATAGCCTTTTTCGTTGAGAGCCTGATATACCGTAGTAAGGATCTCTTTCATTTCATGATCGCGCTCGTCCTTAACGGAGAACGTCATTGTCTTATCCTGCATTACACTTACCTTCCTTTAAAAATATAGTATGCCGGCTTGACTGCGCGGCAGATGAACTTACGTTCAAAATATTGTACTTCTATTCTATTATACACATTTCTGCGAAAATTACAATAGTTTTTTCAAAAAAATCCGATTTTCTTTGAAAAGATAAAAAAATATTGTGCATTTTTATCAATAATGACTATTGAAAGATAAAATAAGTTTTGCTATAATATAAATATTAGGGAACTGTACCCCGTTTTTTGTCATATCTTTTCGCGGTAGGTTCCAAATTATGGAGGTAGCTATATGGCAGACGCTAAACAGCAGGATAAGTCCAAGGACAAGAAGGAAATAAACAGCGAAGGTGTCGGTTTTAAGACCGTCATGGGCGGTTTTGACAAAAACGAGGTAAATCTATACATAAACAAGCTGAAAAAGCAGATGAGGGAAGAACGTGCGGAACTTGAGAACCGCATCAACAATCTTCAGACCAACCTTGCTGACGCGAACAGAGAAGCTGCCCGCGCGGTAAATGAGAAGAAGTCGGCCGAGCAGGCTTTTGCATCGGCTTCCGTTCCGGCTGCCAAGGACACCTCTGCGGAGACCAAAAAGCTCATCGCCGATCTTAAGGCAGAGAGCGACAGGAAGATAATGGAGCTTCGCAAGAGCGTACTCGACGAGCGCAGAAATGTCGCAAAGTTCGACAAGGAATGCGCTATGGCAAAGATGTCCGAGAAGAAGGTCCGCGAGGAGTTTGAAAAGCTCAAGAACAAGTACCTCGATCTCAAGAAGAAGGGCGGCGGCACTCCCGGCAAGGCTGTTACTACCAGCAATGCCGATGAGGTAATGGCAGAAGCGAGCGCTTACGCAAAAGAGATCGTCGATGCTGCAAAGAGCTACGCGGCAGAGACCGTAAAGGCGTGCGACAAGTACAAGGCAGATGTCGAGACAGAGCTCAAGGCTCGTACTATCACGCTCAACGAAATAAAGGCAAAGCTCGACGAGCAGATCAATAAGACAACTGCTCAGCAGGCAAGCTCTGCTTCAAGAGTAAAGGAAGTCACCGAGAAGATCGGCGCACTCGCTGCCCTTTTCGATTCCTTCTCCGCACAGTTCAATTCCGTAAACTCACAGATCAATTCCGTTACAGACAATATAGACGGTATCTGCAGGCAGTTCAATGATACTACCGCAAAGATCAGCGAAGCAACAAAGCAGATGAGCGGCTTCAACGATACGCTCAGCGGCGCAAAGAATGAAATTGCAGGCATCTCCAAAGTCGTAAGCGACACAAAGGATCAGATCGAAGGCGCAAAGGGAAAAGTCGGCGAAGCAAAGGCTGCCGCAGATACACAGGCTGCCGCTGCCGATCTCTCGCCTATCTCTAAGATCGGTGAGGAGATCACACTCGCGGGCGGACCTCTTGTTGCAAAGCTTAATCTTCCCGTATTTGACGAGAGCAAATTCAACCTCGGCAGATTTGATGATCTCAAGAATAAGATCAAAGTCGAGACAACATTCGAGTCTGACGGTTCCGCCGCAGATGATGACGATGACGAGTTTAACGACAGCGGCATAATCAGTTCAATGTCCATGTCCATTGACAGCCCCGGAAATGACATTCCGAGCGATGACGAGCTTATGTCCGATATGCCCGATATTATCAGTTCTCCTGCACTTGAAGACATTTCTTCCCCTGCAGCTCCTGCTCCCGCCCCTTCGAGACAGGCTCCCAGAGACAAGACTGACCGTCCCGGTCTCGATTCCAATTTCGAGGACTTCTTCCTTTCCGAACCGAAGGAAGACAATATGTCCGGGGATATCCCGCTTATAAACACAGACGGTGTCGGTATGATCGACGACTTCTCGCTTGATGCCGCTCCCGAGCCTATAGGATCGGATTTTGACCTTGCTCCCATAGACGAGACGAAAGCTCCCGACAAGGGCAAGGATCTCGGCGAAGATATCTTTGATATAGCAATAAACCCGAAGAGCGCTGACGATGACACGCTCGCAAATATGATGGCTGACGCGAAGGCTGCTGAGGCTGCTTCCGATTTCGAGCTTACTCCCACAAATCTCAACTTCGACGAGTCCAATACAAAGTCGAGCAAAGCGGATTTTTCCGATGATTTCGGTGAATTTGCCGATCTCTTTGCAGCCGGCTCCACACAGACCACCCCGAAAGAGAAGAAATTTGAAAAGGCTCCGTTCAGAAAGCCTGCAAGCGACGATCCTTGGAACTTCGGAAGCGAGTCCGATGATAACGAGTCCGGTCTGTCATCCGATTCTGACCTTTCAGACCTGCTTATATGAGAAAAATAAATGTAGATCAGCTTAAAACCTTATCCCCCGAGCTTTGCGCCGGGGATAAGGTTCTGCTTTCGGGAACGGTGTACACCTCGCGTGATGCCGCCCATAAGCGCATATCCGAGCTTATCGCCGAGGGAAAGCCCCTTCCCTACGAGCTTGACGGCGCCGTAATTTATTATGCCGGCCCGACGGGAACAAAAGACGGTATGGTGATCGGCTCATGCGGACCCACAACCTCCGGCAGAATGGATAAGTGGGCTCCGGATTTTCTTGACCGCGGACTTGCCGCAATGATCGGAAAGGGCGAACGCAGTCAGGCTGTCATTGACGCTATAGAACGCAACAAAGCCGTTTATTTCTGTGCGGTGGGAGGTGCCGGAGCACTCGCCTGCAAGTGCATAAAGAGCTGCGAAGTAATAGCTTTCGAGGATCTTGGCTGCGAAAGTGTCAAGAAGCTGTACATCGAGGACTTTCCGCTTACTGTTACTATTGACTGCCACGGCGGTAACATTTTTACTGAAGGGCGAAAAAAATATTGCAAATTGTAAAAAAATCGCCAATCTTGTTGACAATGTGAATTTTTAGTGTTATAATCTGTTTAGGTGTTCGGAAAGGGTGTTTTCTATGAAGGTCACCGATGAAGAGCTTATCGGTATAATCAAGAAACAGCCTGACCCTATGCAGAGCAGCGAAATGGCGCTGCTGATATCGAGATATTCGCGCATTATCCGTATCAAGGCGGCAAAGATGCGCACACCCGATATCGAGTCAGAGGATCTTTGTCAGGAAGGTTATCTTGCGTTTTTTGACGCGGTGCGGGCATTTGACCCGGCAAGAGGCACCTTCTCTGCTTTTGTCGGACTGTGTATCACAAATCGTATGAAAAACGCCGTCGTAAAGGCGCACGGAAAGCTCGAAAAAGCCGACGATTACGACTTTGCACAGATACCCGACGGTAGCGCTTTAACCGATGATCTTATCCTGCTCAAAGAGGACGACGAGTCTGTCGAAAAACTTCTCTCCGTTCTCACCGAAAAGGAATACTGCGCTATGAAGCTCTATCTCGACGGATTTTCATACAAGCAGATAGCCGAAAAGATGAACATTACGGCGAAATCCGCCGATAATGCCCTTTCAAGGGCGAGAAAAAAGCTCAGGCAATTATTATGACCGAACAGTCAGTGTTTCGCGGTGCAAATCCGTGATCGGTCAAATTATATTTTATGGCGAGGTATATCGTATGTACACAGACAAGACGCTTGTATGCAAGGACTGCGGAAACGAGTTCGTATTCACTGCCGGTGAACAGGAATTCTATGCTGAGAAGGGCTTCACAAATGAGCCGCAGCGCTGCAAGGCGTGCAGAGACGCAAAGAAGAACGCGTCCAGAAACAGAGAAATGTTCACAGCAATATGTGCAAGCTGCGGAAAGGAAGCAGTAGTTCCTTTCAAGCCGCGTGACGACAGACCCGTATATTGCAGCGAGTGTTTCGCAAAGCAGAAGGGTGAATAATCACCCGAACCATCATTGACCTATGCGATATACTCCGCATTTTGCCCGGTTATTTCGTATTACAGCAATGACATCAAAACTCCCGGAGCCTTACTCCGGGAGTTTTTTTATACGCTTTTATTATTTAAAAACACAGCATTACCATGATATTCAGCCATTGTCCGTGAGTGTTACACACCCGCCCCACTCAACTACTGTAAATCCTTCCCTTTCGGGTGCCGGTTCAAGCGTTTGTTCAGGTATGTCAACATAGCAGCTGCTTGGTGTGTATGTCATAAACACGCGGATAAGCGTATCCGGTGAAGGTGCGATATCGAGTTTTGCATTATCGGTATAGTCTTTTCCCGCAAATG
>JAFPUE010000080.1 GCA_017395555.1 Ruminiclostridium sp.
GATAGCTCTTTTCAGGCATTATGCTTCATATAATAGTGGGTGCTGTATGGGTGCTACCGACAGTTTTTAGCATTTCTCAGCGCGCTTTTCAGGCAAAAAGAAAACCTCGCAAACGCAGTGTTTACGAGGTTTTTCGTTGTTTTTGATAAATAAACCCGTTCGGGAATGATTATCTCTTCGATAAGATTTATTATCGCTTGCATAAGTTTGGATGGCTTTATAAAGGCATTTGTGATATTGTGTGAGTACTACGAGAGTGATATGGAGCAATTCTCAGCACATCTTAGCAAGTTTTCATTTCAATAGTTTCCTGATGTCCCGTCCCGCATAGATGACACGAGCTACCGTTATCGTCTTGCCGGGTTCATCGACCCAATAGAAGACATCGTAGTTTCTGACAACGATCTTTCTGTACTCTTGCTTTAACGGTTTTATCGGGATATACAGCGGATACATATACGGCTGTTCGGCTGCCGCTGAGACTCTTTCGGAAATATCCTCCGCAAGCCTGTCTGCCGCGCTTGGGTTGTCCAATTCAACTCCGATATATTTTGAAAGCTCGACAAGATCGTGCAATGCAATGGGAAGGTACACTATTTTGTACATCATTTGCCCCTCGCAGCCGCTTTCATGGCTTCAAGCACATCTTTCTGTGAAAAACGCTCATTCGTCTCCGAGGCTTGTCTTTCAGCTTCGGCGAGCTTGGAATATACCTCACTGTCAAACTGCAAATTTTCATACGCTTCCATGCTCATAACCACCATATCGCCATACCCGTTTTTAGTGAGGAATACCGGCTGTGCCGTTTCATGAACGGTTCGGGATATATCGGCAAAATTATTTCTGAGGTCCGAGACCGGTCTTATCATACTCATAGTATCACCCCTGACTATATTTTAGCATAATTATGATAAATTGTCAAGAGCGTTTATTCAAAAGCACCCAAATATCCGGAAAACAATTTGTAAAGGAAAAAATCTATTTCCCAAAAATAAAAAAATATTGATTTCGGGAAATAGATTTGATATAATATATACAAAGGAGCGTGAGAGCGTATGAAACTGATAGAAAGAAGCGATTATCTCAATAAAATCGTCAGCGTGATCGGCACACCTGATATTAAGGTCATCACCGGTGTTCGCCGAAGCGGAAAATCCAAACTGCTTGAAGCATTCAAGAGGTATGTTACCGCGAATGTGCCGAATGCCAATATTATACACATTAATTTCAATCTGCCCGATTTTGACGGACTGACTGAATATCGTCCTTTGTATGACCATATCAATGCCTCTTTTAAAGAGAGAGTAGAAAACTTCGTTCTGATAGATGAGGTACAGATGTGCCACAACTTCGAGAAAGCAATAAACGGACTGCACGCACTGGAGAAATTCGATATATATATCACAGGCTCAAATGCGTTCCTGTTAAGCTCCGATCTTGCTACGCTGTTTACGGGAAGGACCTTTGAGATCAAGGTTTATCCTTTCTCGTTTGCCGAGTATGTGAAATACTTTGAATATACCGATTTGTATTCTGCGTTTGATAAATATGTCATCGAAGGCGGTATGGCCGGCTCGTATATTTATAAAGACAGAGAAGCAAAATATTACTATATCGCCGAGGTATTTAATACTTTGATAATCAGAGACATCCATCAGAAGTATAAGATACGCAATACTGCACTTATGGACAGACTTGCGGATTACCTCATGGATAATATTTCAAACCTGACATCTGCACGAGCCGTCACAGATACCTTCAACAACCATAAAGATAAGATCAATCATAAAACCGTTGGTAAATATATGCAGTATCTCTGCAATGCGTTCGCTCTTTATAAAATATGTCGTTATGATATTAAAGGAAAGAAATATCTGTCAACAAATGAAAAATACTACCTGAGTGACCATTCATTCCGATACGCAAAGCTCGGAACAAAGAACTTGGACTATGGCAGAACGCTCGAAAACATTGTTGCAATTGAGCTTCTGCGGCGCGGATATGAGGTCTCTGTGGGCGTTCTCTACAAGAAAGAGGTAGATTTTGTTGCAATAAAGCGCGATGAAAAGATATATATAAAGGTTTCGGACAATATATCCGACGAAAATACATTTCAGCGCGAAGTATCTCCGCTTTTATCCATTAATGACGCATATCCCAGGATGCTGATTGCAAGGACCCACCATGAAGCCTATCAGTATGAAGGCATTAAGATTGTTGACTTTTCCGAATGGCTTACAAGCATATAATGCTAATCTGTTTCCCGATTTTGAGATTTTTTCGGTTTTGGGAAACAGATTTTTGATTTATAGGCTCATATTCTTTAAGTAGGATTGACCCCGTCTGTGCGGGGAAAAGTCAAGCGTGATTATGGGGTTCTGTTGATTACCCATAAAGAACTCCCCGCCGACAGCAATCAACCCGCGGCAACTATTCAATCGTGTAGTATGAGCACAATAGAAAATTCAGACCAGATGGAATCAAGTCAGTCTTATTACTTTAACACATATAAAACGCAACGATCTTGTTATATAACTGAATATTTTACATTATTTCCCTTATCTGCGACTTTTTTCACCTTCCCGGCAAAGAGCATTTCATCAACTGCCTGCGAAAGTTTTTTAGTAATGCCCTTATATCCCATTGCCGCCGCAAGCTCGGTAAGAAGCAGCGGCTTTTCTTTCAGCGCCGCGAGTATCTTTTCCTCGTAGGCGCGCTTTTTGTCGGATTTTTTATCCGTTGCAATAAAATAACTGTGAACGGGGATAGTGACAGACAGAAAGCCGCGCTGATCGTCCATTTCAAACCGCGGCAGTCCGGAACCGTTCTCCGTCAGAGCCCGTATCGCGTTCGGGAAACCGGTGTTCCTGCCCTCGATGAGTTTCAGTTCCTTCAGGAAATCGCCTATCCTGCGGTTGCGGTACACTCGTATTTTGCAATTGTTGTGACTGGATTCGGAGATGCAAGCGCCGAAGCCGGGGAAACTCGTTATAATGTACCCGCCGCCAAGATTGTCTATGTCGTTGGCAAAAGCGCAGATCGTGTGAATGATCGCATTCGGGTTAAAGTCGCTCTTGAACTCTATGCGTGTGGATTCAACTATTTTGCTGTTTATGAGATCATCAATGTTTACCGGAATTGCCATAGATTAAGCCCCCTCTCGATATTATTATACAACCGTTCGATAGTTTTGTCAGGCCGTTCGACACAATTTTGTCGAGTTGTTCGACAAAAATCGAGACAGCTTTGTCGTATGACGACAAAGTCCATTAGTTATAACATCAGAAAGTATCCGCGTTTACTTGACACCGCATCCTAATTCTGTTATAATAAACACATTAATGGAACCTCTAAGTATGTGCAAACTGAATCATTATGCTTGTTTTCGTTTACTGCTTGTTCAATGTCGGATCTGTATTGTTTTAGAGTATGGGTAGATTGAAGTCAGCATTTAGTTTTTCGGGAGGAAATATCTATGTCAACGATAAAACAGGAAGCGGAAAGGTGTTTGAAATGCAAAAAAGCCATGTGTTCGGCACACTGCCCCGCCGCAACGGATATTCCGCAGGTAGTTCAACTTTTTCTTGACGGAAAAATAAAAAAAGCGGGTGAGATACTTTTCTACAACAATCCGCTTTCCGCCGTCACTTCGATAATTTGTCCGCATGAAAGAAACTGCACAGGTCACTGTGTGCGTGGAATAAAGGGTGAACCTGTAATGTTTTACCGTATCGAGGAATTCGTTTCAAGATTTTATCTTGAAACACTCGATATTCCGGAAATAAAAAAGAACGGGATCAAAGTCGCCGTTGCCGGATCAGGTCCCGCAGGGATAACTATGTCCCTTCTACTGCTGCTTAACGGCTATGACGTTACGCTTTTTGAGGCAGAGGACAGCATCGGAGGCGTACTGAAATACGGTATCCCCCCGTTCAGACTTCCGAGAGAGATCTTGGATATGTATAAGGATATTATGCTTAAAATGGGCTTGCACTTCCGACCGAACACAAGAATAGGTACCAACATAATGATAGAAGACCTTTTCCCGGACGGATATAAAGCGATATTTGTCGCAACAGGCACCGGCAGACCTAACAAATTAGGGCTTATAGGAGAAACGCTTGGACACGTTCACTTTGCGGTAGATTATCTGAAATCACCGGCAGCGTTCAAACTTGGGAACAGAGTTGCAGTCGTCGGCGCGGGCAATGTTGCTATCGATGCGGCACGAACTGCGATCAGGCGTTCGCATTCTCATGTTACGATACTTCATTTTATGGGTGAAGAAAACATGACGGCAAACCATGAAGAGGTTGAAATGGCGCAGCTCGAAGGAGTGGAATTTATCCACTTTGCGCAGGCTGTCCGTATAAAAGAGGACTCTGTCAGATGCGTTCGTGTGAATCGTATTGAGAATGCGGACGGCACCTTCAGCTTTGAAGAAGATTATTCAGACGTTTTCGATGTGCCGGCTGATTCCGTTATAATCGCCATCGGTCAGGGTCCCGGTGCGGATATGAAAGCCGCCGGTGTCAAGCTGACACAGAAAGGCCTTCTTGACGTAAATGAATATGGAGAGACCACACTCCCCGGAGTATTTGCCGCAGGAGACATTGTATCCGGTCCGAAAACGGTTATTGAAGCTGTCGCATTCACAAAAAAAGTATTCAGCAAAATGGATGAATACATGAAAAGCGAAACTCGTTAGGGTACAAGACCCACTAACCTGAACTTCCGGCGTTTTTCTCATTCAAACCTCAAACGGGAATATAAATCGAACCCCCTGCTAAGCAACTTGACATATGTCATGTATTATTGCGAATCAAAATACTATTATTAAAAAACGGCTCCCCTCGGCCATTCCGAAGGGAGCTTTATTGTATTCAGGGAGTTGTTGTTAACAGATATGTCGGGTGCCCCGCGTCAAGCACGATCACCTGCCGTGTCACGGTCTCCGCCGCGGCAGCCTGTACCCGTGCCTCATCGCCCGCTCTTACGCTTGCCGCAAGCGCGGCGACAGTCACACAGCAGAAGAGCGTGATGATAAACGGTATCTTGTTTTTGAGTATCTTTATGCTTGCCATATCCCTTGTCCTTTCATAGCTTTTTGTACAGAATATGAGACAGGTTCGCGGAATATGACATATATATTATAGCATATCGCGGCGAAATAAGCAATAGAAATTACCCGAAAGCAAGACCGCCGGGTATTCATCGCACAAAAAAACTGCGCGGAGCGGTTTGCCCCACGCAGTTTTGTTATTATATTACTTTACCTTGATGCTTACGCGATCGCTCTTCACGAGCTTTGTCCATTTGCCGTCAACACAAGCGCTTACCGCGTAAGTGTAGGTCTTGCCGGACTTGACACCTGTGAAGCGTACAGCCGCATTCGATGTTTCCTTCACGAGCTTGAGCTTGCCGTTCACGAGCTTGTAAACCCTGTACTTCTCTGCACCGGCAACCTTCTTCCAGCTTGCGGTGATCTTACCGTCTTTCACAGTGAGCTTTACGACCGGCTTGAAGTAGCAGTTGAACGAGATCTTGTAGCCGGTGGGAGCATCGCTTATCACTCCGCCCTGCTTTACCTTGAGCGTGAACTTGTAGGTAAAGTTGTTCTTGGCGTTCTTAATTGTGATCTTTGTCTTTGATGTCTCGGCTATCTGAACCAGCTTGCCGTCCTTTTCGCAGTAAAGAACGTACTTCGATACCGCGGATATCTTGTCCCAGCCGGCCGTGATGCTGTTATCGGCGTTGAGTTTTGCCCACATCTTCACGTTCGTGCGGTTCTGGCTGCTGCAGTCACCGGAAGAAGAGGAACTTCCGGTGGAAGTTCCGCCAGAGCTGCCAGAAGAAGTCGGCTTGGAAGGTCCGCTGGGTGTTATCCATCTCGCCGTGATCGTCATGTCATACTCGGGCATTGTTGCGGGTATCGCCTTATCCCAGCCGCCGAATACATATCCCTGCTTCGTGGGAGCTGCCGGAGCGGTTATAGCCTCGCCGTATTTCTTCGTGATCGGGGATATCTCAGTACCGCCCTTGGTGTCGAATGTGATCGTGTACTCATTCGCCTCATATATCGCCTTCAGCATTATGTTGCCGGTGAGCTCTGCCGAGAAATCGTACTCTGTTGTGCCGTCGGCGGACCAGAATCTGAATGTACAGCCTTCCTTTTCAGGGTCTGTTTCGGGCTCATCGGCTTTCTGTCCGGTTGTGCGCTCCTGCTTTTCCGGAACAGGTGAACCGCCGTCCGCGTCAAAGATCACCGTGACACTGCGGCCTATACCGACAGCAACTGTCGTGTCGGATGACGCATTCTGCGTGTCGGTCTCCTTGAAGCGCACCTTGTACTCTCCTGCCGAAAGACCTGTTATTGTATCGGACGTGATCGCGGTATACTCGGTCGCTGTGCTCAGCTTGTACTCCATGACGCTGTTCACGCCGGAGATAGTGCCGTCCTTGCTGCCCTCGGAGCTCTCATTCGTCGATGTAAGCCCTGTCGGAGCTTTGGGACCGTCAGCCTTTTCAATCGTGTAATCCACGCTCGCTGTCTCGCCCTCGACCGTTATCTGCGCTTTGTAGGTACCCGGGTCTGTCGGAGCCTTACCGAGCTTGTCACCGCCCTTGTAATACTCAATAGCGGTTTCGGAGACTGTAAGCTCGGTTGCCGTGTTGAACACCTCAAGCCCTGTGAGCGTCGCATTCGGTGTGCCGTTGTCGTTGTACTTCGACTTGGCGGGCTTTACGATAGTCAGCGTTACCTTGTTGTCCGTAAGATCGCAGCCCCCATTTTCGCAGGTTGCCGTGACAGTCGCACCGCTCGCGCTGTATGTGAAGCTGTGAGTGTGAACAGGCGGTGGTGCGGTAACATATTTCAGCGTATATGTCGTTACAGTGCCTGTAGTTTCATGATTTATTTCATATCCGTCAAGATCGCCGTCCAGAACCCAATCATCTTTATTTGCGACAAGCCCTGTTGCTGTTGTTGTCCAGCTGTTTGCCTCAGAGAGTTCGTACTCTTTGCCTTCAATATAGCATTTGAGACTTTCGGGTCTTGTGGCGCGAATGTTGTCATCGTCGTCCCATACTACCGCAATAGTCGCCTCGTGGGTCTTTTGCAGCGTAATTGTAGTCACAGATTCCTGTACAACCGGTTCGTCTTGCGTATATCCTTCGGGAATTTCCGGTATTGACCATTCCAGATTATCTTCGGAAAGTCCTGTTACTGTTGCAGACCATTCATTTGACGCATTGAGCTCTTTTTCGGTATCCGCGATTTTCGCTGTGACTTTTTCGGGTCTTAATTTGTCCTTGTCGTTCGCGTCATCCCATACTATCTGCAAAGTATAATCGTATGTAGGCGCAGACTCATGTGTCAGCGTAATTGTAGTCACAGATTCCTGTACAACCAGTTCGCTTTGCGTATATCCTTCGGGAACTCCGGAGAGCGTCCAGCTCAGACCGTCTTCGGAAAGTCCTGTTACTGTTGCAGACCATTCATTTGACGCATTGAGCTCTATTTCGGTATTCGCGATTTTCGCTGTGACTTTTTCGGGCCTTATGCCGGCACTGTTGTCATCGTCGTCCCATACGACAACAACGGTAGCCTCGTAGGTTTGCGGCGCGTTTTCAAACACCGCCATGAACACGGTATCTTTCTTTATCGTGTCATTCTCAAAATCAAACTCCTTACCGTCAACGCTCCAATACTTGAAGACCTTGTCGCCGTCCGTCGGGTCGTCCGCGGGCTTGGTGACTGTGCCGGGGGTTCCGGGAACGTATTTTGAATCAAACTCGGTTGTTCCGTTTATGAACGTCGCCTTTAACGCAGGGACGATTTTCGCGTTGTCTATATTGTTATCGTCCGGGCTGTTGTAATAAGCAAAGTCTGTCGTTCCGAAAACAAAGAATTTTTTACCTTCGACTATTTTTGTTGTATTCCGATATTTTCCCTGATTGTCGATAAAGTCGTCACCGTTCGTCCATGTGAGGTTTATCTCTTTTTGATAAAGAGTATAAGGGTGAACGCGAATAGATATACCTACATTATCCTCCACTTTGGGATTAGGTCTTGCGGTAACTTTACCACCGTTTATCTTTATGTTGGCACTGGTGATCGCGTGTTGTCTGAACGGTTCTTGTCTTTCACTGAGTTCATAATAACCGCCATCTGCATTGACTATACCGCCATTTATCGTTAATTCCAAAACATTGATCGTTCTTTGATAATCCTTGAAACCTTCTAAACTGATTTTTCCGCCATTTATCGTTAATGAACCAAACCCACTATTTATTTCTCTTGAAACTTCCCAGACACCCATTGTAGATTCGTCTGTACTTTGTCCATATACAGTCAGCATCGAAACAGAGGTTATAATGCCTTTATCATCTACTTTACCACCGTCTATTTGACAATCTCCGGTTAATGTAACTCCATCACAAAGAATGAGTTTGACTTCACCGGATGTTTTTATTTTTGCAGTGATATCTTTGTCAACAACATACCAACCGTCTCTGCTTGTTCCTACCAGACTGGTTTGGTTTGCTGTTACACTCGTATAATTCTCGCAGACCTTTTCTGTTCCGTCCGCCTCGAGATACTTCACAGGTTTGATGTCAGTATACACAGCGTTAAACACTGTGTCACCGCTTATCGTGTCTTTTCCGAAATCAAACTGTTTTTCGTTGACAGCCCAATAGATCAATTGTTTACCATACGGTTCCGGATTATTGTTAGGCGGTGTTACCTTACCGGTTTTTGTTGATGCGTATGTGACCGCGAACTCTTTCTCGCCGTCCATGAAAGTTGCCTTGTACTGGTCAACAAATATCGCGTCGAACACAGTATCGCTACTTATCGGTGTATTCTCAAAATCAAACTTTTCGCCGTTAACTGACCAACCGATAAAGTCCATATAATCGTGTGAAGGATCGGGCTTGGGCGGTGTTACCTTACCCGTCTTCGGCGACACATAAGCAGACGAGAACTCGGTCTCGCCGTTCATAAACGTCGCCTTGTACTGTTTGATAAACTGCGCACTTACCGTCACGTCCGCGTAAGGCATCTCAAACGAATAAACACCGTCTATCGGCTGTATTATATGATCGCTGCCGTCATTGTAAACAACGTCGCCGATCTCGTAGCCTACGTCGGGTTCAACGTCAAGCGTTATGGTGCTTCCGGGAAAGTAATACTTCTTTCCGAGCACTTCAAACGTTCCCTCGGACGCGGTGATAGTACCGTTCGTAATGCTGTCGCTGACAGTGACCTCGGCGAAATTCTTCGTCGTGCCCTGTCCTGCTATGTTTTCGACAGATTTACCCGCCTTTATATAAAGTGTCGTGTCGGCGGGTATATAAACATTCTCTTTGGCGGAATTGTTTTTATTATCTGTTATCGTGCCGCCGAGAATTATGAACCTGCCTTTGTCTTTGTAGCATGCGGCATTTACGCCGCCGCCGATAAAGCCCATGCCGCCGATTTCAGTATTACCGCAGCCGGTTATCGTGCCGCCGGTCATTATAAATGTACCGGTTGTCGCAACAGCCACAGCGCCGCCTGATTCCGACGCAAAGCACTCTGTGATCGTACCGCCGTTCACGACGAACTCACCGCCGTCTTTTACCAATACAGCGCCGCCGATTCTGTTGTAAGATTTGATGAGCTTACCGGTCTTTGCCTCGCTGCTGTCGTCGAGCGTGAATTTGCCGTTTACCGTGAAAGCGCCGTCTCTTTCCCGATCATTCGCATACTTAAGATTGCGGTCAGCCGTGTGTCCGTTAAGGTCGAGAGTTACGTCCGCACCCGCGGGGATAGTTACGGCAGTATCGTAATACTTTGCCGTCACGTCCGCGGTGAGCTTGACGGAATCGCCCGCTTCGAGCGCTTCCTTCATTGCCGTCCATGTGCTTACCTCAACGCGCTCCGGCTCGCCGTTGTCGATAGCGTTCATCTTCGCCTGTACTGCCGCCGCGTATGCAGCCGCACCATCTGCGTTCGGGTGCATCGAGCTGCTGCTTATATTTACAAGAGAGTTAGGGTCGTAGTTTACGTCATCATCACTTTCGGCGGTAGATATTTCGTTTATGAACGCGCCTTCCGTGTAGGCTTCTTTTCCTTTGAACGAGTATGCGACATCGACGTACCAGATGTTCATGCCCTCATTGGCACATTCTCTGACAATGCTCTTGATCTCTCCGTTGAGCCATCTGACTGCACCGTTCACCTGTGCGCTGATTTCCGGGGAGACATCTAAGTTAAAGCCCAATAATTTGGCAGTAAAACCGTCTTCGCTGAAAAGCGTCGGATAGCCGGCAACGATTATCGCGGCATCGCCCGATTTCTCGGCAATGGTCTTGTATGCAGCCTTGATCTTGCCTTTTGCGCCGATAGACATGCTGAATTTGGTTTGTATATAAGTAATATATTGCTCTAACGACATTTCAGCAAGTAAGTTCTGATCGCCGAACAATTGTGTTGCAATACTCGGTGCCATCATTGAATAAGGTGACTTCTTCAATGCTTCATAGAGCGCGACCTTCATCAGGTCAACAAAGCCGACATCGTTTCCGCCGAGCGTCAGGGTCACGAAGTCGTTTTCGGTGAGTGTGAGCCCGTTAAATACACTGATCTGCGGGTCAAGCGTCGCCGTGCCGGAGTAATCGCCCTTTTTATAGGTAATTTCCTGCTTGCCCTCGATGTCCTTCGTTTCCGCACCCGAAGCCGCCGCGAAGAACCAGTTCTCGCCGCGTGTCATGGGTACGCCGTCGAGGGTCAGCTGACTGCCCCACGAGGTCAATGATCTGTGCGCGAGCCAGTCATGATCTTTGACCTTGTCCGCGTCTGACTTCTTGCTGCCGTAGTAGGGCGCAATGCCCTCACCTGCCGAGTAGGAGTCACCAAGCGAGACGATGATACGCGGGTCATCCGCCGCGCTTACCGTGAAGGTGAATCCCGCCATGCACGAAATTATCATGCAAACCGACAGGAATACGCTTAAAATCTGCCTTGTCTTCTTCATGTTTACCGTCCTTTCCGAACGATGAAATAATTTCCGTTATATTATATCACATTTGGTTTGATTTGTAAATATTTCCAGAAAAAAGACTGCCGACGAAGCACTTTAAAGGCACATTTTCAGCAGAGTGTACAATTCCGAGACGGAGATTTGTGATATTTAAAGCAGGGAGGTTACAAATTGGGAACAGGAAAGAAATGTACGAATCCGGGAAGAAAACGCCCTGTTAACTGCGCTGTACAGCGTCCGAGATTGGCAGGGAATATACTTACCCTACACGATACATAGACGGTCTTAAAACGCGAAAATCTTCTCGGTAAAAAAAACGGAGCAAGTGATTTCACCTGCTCCGTTCTTGAATATTCGACTGTCTGTCATAACTGTTTCGGTCAATTGGTGGTCAACAATTATAAATCAAATCGACCAAATTGACCATTTTTCATTTTAGATTGCTCAAAGCATTTCCCATTGTAATGCAGGTTGGAGGAGATTGAAGAAAACTGCCGAAGGTCTTAGCAGAAATACCATATAAAAGAGCGGGGCATAGAAAGAGTACAAACTCATATCAGACACACTGTGAAAGGTTAGTACATTTTGTTGTTTTGCACAATGCTGCAATTGCAGCTTTTTAAATATTATGCAATTTATACATTTTTAAACTTCTCAAAGAAATCTTTAAGTTTTTCGATAACAATTTCTTTCTTCTCCTTGCGATTACCGCCGCCGAAACGTGACACCGCAGGGAGAATTTTGTCTATATCCGTACCTGTGGTCTTTATGCCGCCGTCACGGAATGCACCTTCGATAAACGATCTGGTTTCTTCATCTTTGAGCTTTTCTTCCGCTATGATCGCAGCAAGAGCCTTTTCGCGTTCCTCGGCAACGAAGATATGCCATTCATTCATAACGTCGTCAACGTCGTTTATGCCTGCGATAAAGGTCTCTATGAGCTGCTTCTTGCTGCGCAGCTCCGGGCTTGATTCTATAGCCTTCCGGATAGTGATAAGCACTTCCTTGTCACTGCAATGGCTGTCATGGAATTTAGCCACAAGCATAAGTATATAATCGATGTTGATCTCGATCTGCTTGATAAGCTCGATCTCGAATACAATATCATCATCAATGTCTGTAAGATTGCCCTTTTTGCGGCGTTCGTTCCACTCATCACGCAAATCCTGATACCGTCCGAGGTAATCCTGAAAATCGTGCTCTGAAATGATCTCCTTGCCTGCAAACTCATCGAAGCTCACAAGCAGATTACGCATACGCAGGATTGCACCGAGAAGCACGATAAACTCCTTCTGGCGTTCCTCGCCGATGATCTGGGGTTCATCAAGCGGGAATTCCGTCAGCAGCCGGTCTATCATATCCACATAGCCGTCAACGTGCCTGCCCTTTTTATCCTCGTAGCCGTTGTAGTAGTCGTCAAAGCTCTGCAAGGTGACGATACCGCCCGCTTCCTTATCACCGAACAGGGCAATAGCCGCATCTGTTCTCTTTTTCAGGTTCCGGAAGCATACTATGTTACCGAATGTCTTGATAGAGTTAAGAATACGGTTCGTTCTGGAATATGCCTGTATCAGGCCGTGCATTTTGAGGTTCTTATCGACCCAAAGGGTATTTAGTGTAGTTGCATCAAAGCCTGTAAGGAACATATTCACGACTATAAGCATATCCAGTTCCTTATTCTTCATGCGGAGCGACACATCTTTGTAGTAGTTCTGGAACTTGTCGCTTGACGTATCGTAGTTGGTGTTGAACTGCTTATTGTAGTCGGATATGGCTTTTTCCAGGAAATCTCGTGACGTGGAATCGAGCGCAGAGGTATCTTCGGGGTTTTCCTCATCGAGAATTCCGTCCGGGTCTTCCTCGTTTGCCCCATAGCTGTATATTATGGCTATCTTCAGCGCCTTTTCGGGGTTCTCAGCCATTTGCTTCATGAATTCTTCGTAGTACAGTTTCGCAGCCTGTACCGAAGATACCGCAAATATTGAGTTGAAACCGCTGATACGCTGTTTCTGCTTGATCTCCTTTACCTGTTCGCGGCGCTTGGACTCCGCGACCTCGGAAACATTCGTCAGAACATTATAACTGTATGTACGTTCGTTCCTGTATGTCTTTTGGTTGAAGTGGTCTAAAATATACGATGTAACGAGAGACAGGCGCTTCGGGGACATATACGCCTTCTCGCGGTCAATATCCCATACCTTGACATCTTCAATGTCCTCTTCCTTATCCATTGTCTTGATGTAGTCCACACGGAACGGAAGAACGTTCTTATCGTTTATAGCGTCAACAATGGTATAGGAATGGAGCTGATCGCCGAAAGCCTGTTCCGTAGTACGCAGATTCGGGTTCTTGCCCGTTCCGGCATTGAGCGCAAATATCGGCGTACCGGTGAAGCCGAAAAGATGATATTTCCTGAACTTCTTGGTTATCGCGGCGTGCATATCACCGAACTGGCTCCTGTGACATTCATCGAAGATGATGACAACGCGCTTATCGTATACGTCATGCGTAGGATTCTTGCTAATGAATGTCGAGAGTTTCTGAATAGTAGTTATGATAATGCGGCAGTTCGGGTCTTCGAGCTGCTTTTTCAGTATAGCGGTAGAGGTATTGCTGTTCGCCGCGCCCTTCTCAAAGCGGTCATACTCGCGCATGGTCTGATAGTCGAGGTCTTTACGGTCAACGACAAACAGCACCTTGTCAATATAATCAAGCCCGGAAGCGAGCCTTGCGGACTTGAACGAAGTCAGGGTCTTGCCCGAACCCGTGGTGTGCCAGATATAACCGCCGCCCGCGACAGTACCGAACTTCTTGTAGTTGTTGGCAATCTCGATACGGTTAAGAATGCGCTCCGTAGCCACGATCTGATACGGGCGCATTACAAGCAGCAGGCTTTCCGACGTGAATATGCAGTATTTCGTTATGATATTGAGGATAGTATGCTTTGCAAAGAAAGTTTTCGTGAAGTCCACAAGATCGGGAATGATCTTATTGTTTGCGTCAGCCCAGAACGACGTAAACTCAAAGGAATTACTCGTTTTGGTCTTCTTGCTGCTTTTTCCCGCTTCCTTTACGGCGTTGAAACGAGTCGTGTTAGAATAATACTTCGTGTTCGTGCCGTTGGATATAACAAATATCTGCACATACTCAAAAAGACCCGAACCCGCCCAGAAGCTGTCCCTCTGATAGCGGTCTATCTGATTGAACGCTTCACGGATAGGCACACCGCGCCGTTTTAGCTCTATATGCACAAGCGGGAAGCCGTTCACAAGCACGGTCACATCATAGCGGTTCTGACGCTTGCCGGTATCGACCTCGTACTGATTTATGACTTGCAGGCTGTTGTTATGTATATTCTTCTTGTCGATAAGCGTGATATTCTTTGTTGAGCCGTCGTCGCGTTTCAGGTTCTTGACGTTGTCTTCCTGTATCGTCTTGGTCTTCTCGACAATGCCCTCGTTGGAATTTGCTATAAACTCCGTAAAGAAGCGCTTCCACTCGCTTTCTGTGAAAGTATAGCCGTTAAGCTGCTCGATCTTCGCGCGGAGATTGGCAATAAGATCATCTTCCTTGTGGATAGTCAGATATTCATATCCAAGCTCACCGAGGCGGCGTATGAACTCCTTTTCAAGCTGCGCTTCGCTCTGGTATGCGTCGGCAGTGCGGGGTTCGGGGATATACTCGGTAACAACGGTGTTTTCGCTGGTGGCGGCTATGATGTTGAAATAACTCATGCTTTCACTTCCTCAAAGGATAATAATTTATCTCTATAATACTCATACTGCTTTTTTCTTGCTTCGATCTCCGCAGGCAAGCCCTCGGAAATGTCATTGCAGAGCTTGTCAAAGCGGTCAAGGATTGATACGATGCGTTCTTGTTCTTCGATTGGCGGAATAGGCACTCTGATTTTTGAAAGCTTATCTCCAGTTGTTGTTGCTCTTGTTGTAAATGCAGCATACTTAACGATTTGCTTCCTAACTTCTTGAGTAGAAAAATAATATGCACAGAATTTTGGTATCAAAAGTTCAGTGGTAGGTCTTGCTCTCAAAACAAACCCGCTAAAAACGCAGTTAGGAACATCTTCAACTAAAGTGCTTGACATACCAATATCTTCTTTTGTTTCTGACGTTCTTGTAAAGAAAACATCGCCTTTTTTGGCACTATATCGTTCAATCTCATCAGAAGTAACGTCAACAAGACCTGAAAACGAATCTTTAGCCAGCCACCTGTTTTTATAAACATCGGTAAAATTTATAATTGGCGTTCCTTTTCCAAATGCTTCTTTTTCCTTATTAAGACCGTTCTTAACAACGAATAAATCACCAAACATTCGCCATTCACAATCATTGTTCTTGAAATATAACAAATGTTCACGATAATATTCATACTGTTTCTTGCGGGCTGTAAGCTCTGCTGTAAGTTCGGCTGTAAGCTCTGTGAAATTGTCAAGTACCTTGACAATTTCAGCCTGTACCTCTAAAGGCGGTACAGGGATTAAATACCGCATAATGGCTTCTTTGCTACCGCGCGGCATTTTTGCGCCTTTAGCATTTTGCATATCGTATAAGAAGAATTTATCAGAAGATAGAATATAATAAAGAAACTTAGGTGTAATATTTGATGTTGTAATGTGTATTACAAGAACATCTCCATTTGTTCCCCCTTCACAATCAGATAGCCAAATTTTCTTTAAGTATGGGCGTATATTGCCTATTAAAACATCACCTTCTGTGAATTTAATAAGCCGACCTTCTTCGGGAACATACACAGAAGTAGTACGTCCTTGTTTATCAGGTAATAAATTATCTACGCCTATATATGAAGCATCATCTACTTCATATGCGTTTATTCGTTCCTTAGAATATTCTGCTATCTCGCTGAGATTTTTAGATTCGACCCCATTCGGGCAAAGCTCTGCGATCAATTCATCAATTCTGCTCATTGTATTTTCCTTCATTTAATTCAGCTTATGCTATTTCCGCAATGATCTTATCGATCTCCGCTCTCAGCTCATTCTCGCGCTGTACGATCTCCGCGATCTGAGCATTGAGAACATCAATATCTATGACCTCGCGGGTGTCTTCCTGCTCAACATACGTCGAAACGGACAGGTTATACTCGTTATCTTCGATCTCCTTATTCGGCACAAGGCGGCAGAAATGCTCCTTGTCGGTGCGCTCGTTGAATGTGGCAACGATCTTTGATATGTTGTCCTCGGTGAGCTTGTTGCTGTTCGTGACCTTGATGCACTCCTTCGACGCATCTATGAAAAGCGTGCTGTTCAGGGTCTTGTTCTTTTTCAGCACCATGATACAGGTTGCGATAGATGTACCGTAGAAAAGGTTGTCGGGGAGCTGTATGATACAATCGACATAGTTGTTGTCTATCAGATATTTGCGTATTTTCTGCTCTGCGCCGCCGCGATACATAACGCCGGGGAAGCATACGATAGCAGCCGCGCCGTTGTTTGCAAGCCACGAAAGAGAATGCATGATGAATGCAAGGTCGGCTTTCGATTTAGGCGCAAGCACTCCCGCGGGCGAGAAACGCGGGTCATTTATCAGCAGCGGATTAGCGTCGCCCTCCCACTTTATCGAGTACGGGGGATTCGATACGATAACCTCAAACGGTTCGTCATCCCAGTGCTGCGGCTCGGTCAGCGTGTCCTCGTGCGCAATATCGAACTTGTCATAGTCGATGTCATGCAGGAACATATTGATGCGGCAGAGGTTGTATGTCGTGATGTTTATTTCTTGCCCGAAGAAGCCCTGACGCACCTTATCCTTGCCGAGAATCTTTGCAGCCTTCAGCAGCAGAGAGCCGGAACCGCAGACAGGGTCATAGACCTTGTTTACTTCTGTCTTACCGGATGTCGCAAGCCGCGTAAGAAGTTCGGAGACCTCCTGCGGGGTATAATACTCGCCGCCGGACTTACCCGCGTTTGACGCATACATACCCATAAGATACTCGTATGCGTCACCGAAAGCGTCAATGGTGTTATCCTTATAATCGCCGAGCTGCATAGAAGCAACACCGTTCATCAGCTTTACAAGACGCTCGTTACGCTTTGCCACAGTACCGCCAAGCTTGTTGCTGTTTACATCGAAATCGTCGAACAGTCCCTTGAAGTCGTCTTCACTTTCGCAGCCCTGTGCCGAACCCTCGATGCTTCTGAAAATCCCTTCAAGGGTCTCGTTCAGGTTTTCGTCCTTATCCGCTCTTTTAAGAACGTTGCAGAAAAGCTGACTCGGGAGAATAAAGAAGCCTTTGGTCTGCACCATGTCTTCACGGGCAGCCTCGGCTTCTTCGTCTGACAGTAAGGCATAATCAAAGCCGGCAGAACCCGCTTCGATCTCGCCCGCGTTTATGTAATTCGTAAGATTCTCGGATATGTAACGATAGAACAGCATGACGAGGACGTAGTTTTTGAAGTCCCACCCGTCAACGCTGCCACGCAGATCGTTTGCGATAGCCCATATTGTGCGGTGAAGTTCCGCTCGTTCCTGTTCCTTTTTATTGTCGATCATGGTATTGGCTCACTTTCGTTAGTTTATATATTAAAATAATTCTCCCGTTGGATAATTCAGTATATTTTACCGATCAGCCAATCCAGCGCATTTATCCTTCTTATGCCATTATAATCAGCTTCGGGATCGTCATCGAGAGTAAGAATAAACTTTTGATAATGGTCATTTATTTTTCTCAGAGGGGCAAGCTCGCGTTCGAGAGTATTACTGTCCCTGACTGTGGCAGCGACCTGATAGTAAACAGGGCGCTTTTCATATATCGCGACAAAATCAACTTCAAGCTCGTCGATCTTACCGACATAAACCTCATTTCCACGGCGAAGAAGTTCCAGATATATT
This sequence comes from Ruminiclostridium sp., assembly GCA_017395555.1. Taxonomy (GTDB): domain Bacteria; phylum Bacillota; class Clostridia; order Oscillospirales; family Ruminococcaceae; genus Ruminiclostridium_E. The sequence continues at coordinate 17,894 of JAFPUE010000080.1, forward strand.
ATGTTTTCGAGTATTCTACCAACATCTGTGGACTGAGAGCCGAGTAGCGTATAACGAAGTCCGATATCAGCCGCATAGTATTTTTCGAGAGTTTTAAGGCGCTGCTTGCCCCTGACATTATAACGCTCAGCCTTATACACAGCGAAGCTTGATATAAGTGCTTCGAGATATTTCTCTACTGTTTTTGCGTCGATCTTTCTGCCGTCAGAGGTCATAGTATCAGCGATCTTTTTAGTCGATAACTGATTGCCGATATTATCATACACAAATCTTACGACACTTTCGAGCATCATTATATCAGTGAGCTTTTTCCTTGTTGCAATATCTTTGACAATAATAGTATTGAAAAGGCTATCAAGGTAGTCATGTATCTCTTTGGGCTGATCTTTTAGCTGTAAAATATACGGGAAAGTGCCTTTTTCCACATAATCTCTGTATTTTTCCGAAAGACTCTGTTTGCTGTCGGTCGCAGACGCGTACTCTTTAAAAGAAAGAGGAAGCATAGAGATTTCTACATATCTTCCCGAAAGCATGGTCGCGATCTCACTCGACAGCATTATAGCGTTTGAACCGGTAAGATATATGTCTGTGTTCTTTTTGATAAACAGGCTGTCAATAACTTCCGGGAACTCCTTGCACTGCTGAACCTCATCTATAAGAATGTATGTCATTTTATTGGTAAGCAACCGCTCTTTGATATATTTATGCAGCGCATCAGGTTCCCGAAGTCCCTTGTTATCATAATCTTCAAGGTTTAAGAAGATTATCTGGTCATCTTTTACTCCGTTATTTTTAAGATAATCTATAAACATCTCCATAAGTGTGGATTTGCCGCATCTTCTTATTCCGGTTATTATCTTTATTATCTGCTTATCTTTGAAAGCTATCAGCTTGTTCAGATCTTCTTCGCGTTTTATAGAGTCCAAAACAGTCATCTCCTTTGCCTTTTGCTTATATTATAGCCTAAAATTTCAGAAAAATCAATAGTTTTGGGAAAATATTCCCAAAACTAATAAAATTGTTTGTTTTGCTTTTATGATCTGTAATTAAAGATTCAGTCGAAAATCCGCTCTACAAGCGGGTTTGAAGCCACAAAAGCACAAAATTCCCCAGTGGGGAATTGGGAATATAGCCAAATAACGGACAGCATTTGTTGCTGTCCGTTATGCTGCTTATTCAGAGGATAAATCTTCATCGGTAAGCTCAATCTCACCATGTTTTTTCTCATAGTTCTTGATCTCTTTCTTTATAATAGTTTCTATAAGATTTGTTAGCGAACGGTTTTCTGCCTCAGCCATCTTTTTGATCTTGGCGTGATCAACAAGATTAAGCCGCAGAGTAAATTGTGATTTCAAAACTGCCATAGTGATACCTTCCTTTCATAGATATGATACCACTATGGTGTATGTTTGTATGCAATCACCTTGACACCATATTGACACCTTGATATAATAATAGTATTCTGTTATTTTATCGAGGTGGACTATGAACACATTAACAGTCAGCTTTTTCGGCCATAGGGAGATAGAACACCCGTTTGAGATAGAAAAAAGGCTTGAATCGGTCGTTACCGATCTCATAAAGAAGAAAGATTACATAGAATTCCTTGTTGGTAGGGACGGCGAGTTCGATCAGCTCGCTTCTTCCACCATTCGCCGTGTCGCAAAGCGGCTGGAATACGGCAATACAGCCCTTGTGCTTGTTCTGCCGTATATGCGGGCGGAATACCGCGATAACGAGGACAGGTTTCATGAATACTACGACGAAGTAGAGATATGCGAGGAATCCGCGACAGCATACCCCGCAGCAGCTTTCAAGAAGCGAAATCGGTCAATGGTTGACAGGTCTGATCTCATTATATGCTGTGTTGAGCGCAAAGAGGGTGGCGCGTACAGCACCATGCGTTATGCCGAACGCTCCGGTAAGGAGATACTGAACCTTGCCGATGACAAATTATTTTCTGATAAAATGTGATATTTTCAATCGGTGATAGTTCTGACCTTGACAAACGCCTGCAAACACGGCTATAATACAATAAAACGACACAAAGGAGACGTTGTAACGGAGACCCAAGCCTCCGGGAAGTACAACGTAAATAATATGATCTATGTAATATCCGACATACACGGAATGTATGACAAATATATACAAATGCTGGAGCTTATAGCATTCAAGTAGCACTCACTAAAATTGCCCTCAAAATCGTGAGTGCTACCTGAGTGTTGCTTGAATGTTACCGTCTGATTTTTACCAATTCTTACCAATTCACACGGCATAAGAAAAACCCCGCAAGAAAGCCTTGCGGGGCGATTTTCTGTGTGTTTGTGAGATACGATTTGTTATCTCTTCGAGAACTGTGGAGCACGTCTTGCAGCCTTCAAGCCGTACTTCTTTCTTTCCTTCATTCTGGGGTCTCTTGTAAGGAAGCCTGCCTTCTTGAGTACGGGACGGAGCTCGTCACTGTACTGGAGAAGTGCTCTGGAGAGGCCGTGACGGATAGCGCCTGCCTGACCGGTAACGCCGCCGCCTGCAACAGTGCAAACGATATCGAACTTATCGATAGCGCCTACGAGGTTAAGGGGCTGACGAACGATGAGCTTAAGGGTATCGAGACCGAAGTAATCGTCGATATCTCTGTTGTTGATGGTGATGGAACCGCTGCCGGGATATACACGTACGCGGGCAACAGAGTGCTTTCTTCTTCCTGTTCCGTAGTAGTAGGATTTTGTATCATACATTGACATATCCGTGCGCCTCCTTAAAATTCAAATACTTCGGGCTTCTGAGCAGCGTTCTTGTGCTCTGCGCCTGCATACAGACGGAGTCTTGTAAGAGCCTTGCGTCCGAGAGTTGTGTTGGGGAGCATACCGTTTACAGCGAGCTCCATAGCCTTTTCGGGTCTTGTAGCCATCAGCTTTTCATACTGAATGGATCTGAGGTGACCGATATAACCTGTGTGCCATCTGTAATACTTGTTCTGGAGCTTGTTTCCGGTAAGAACGGCTTTGCCGCAGTTGATGATGATCACATGATCGCCGCAGTCGCAGTGGGGAGCGTATGTGGGCTTATTCTTGCCGCGGAGAATTGTAGCTGCCTGAGCTGCAACACGTCCGAGGGGCTTGCCTGCCGCATCGAGTATATACCACTTGCGTTCTACGTTTTCTGCCTTGGGCATATAAGTAGTTGACATATTCTTTTCCTCCTGAATTTTTTAGTGACTTCGTTATTATAGCGATTTGCGCCGGCTTTGTCAACAGTTTTGGCGGCGTATTTTTAAAATATACCGCCGTTTCTCTCATTTTTTCTTCATTTCTCTCTGTTTCTCTTGTTTTCTCTCCTGCCGTTTCATCTTTTGCTGTTTATATCACTCAATAAAATTTTTGTTTTATGTCCCCCTGCCTCCGGCGGGGAGACATAAACGCAATAATTATTCATTATTAGTTTTACTATATTTCGATAGAAATATAATATTATCAGTCTTCGAGCCCCTTGAGCGCCGCGATCTCGTCCTTGTTTATCCTGATCTTCGCGTCCTTCAGCAGCTTGACATCCTCGCGCTTATAGGGTGCTGCGGGAGCGTCGGGATTATTCTTCAGCTTCACCTTCAGCATACCCGTGAGCAGGTTCGCGTCCTCCACCTGTCCCTGTCCGTCGGGGGTCTCTACGATGGCGCCTACCTTCGGAGTAATGCGCAGGAGCGCGTCATAGCTGTCCTGCTCGTATTTCAGGCAGCACATAAGTCTGCCGCAGGTGCCGGATATCTTTGTCGGGTTGAGCGAAAGGGACTGCTCCTTTGCCATTTTTATCGACACTGGCTGGAACTCTCCGAGAAAGCTCGCGCAGCAGAACGGTCTGCCGCAGATACCGAGTCCGCCGAGCATTTTCGCCTCATCGCGCACACCTATCTGCCTGAGCTCGATACGCGTTCTGTAAATGCTCGCAAGGTCTTTTACAAGCTCGCGGAAATCTACTCTGCTCTCCGCCGAAAAATAGAACAGTATCTTGCTGCCGTCGAAGGTATATTCCACGTCAATAGGCTTCATTTTGAGTCCGTGCTCCGCGATCTTCTTGGTGAACACCTTCAAAATGTCCACTTCTTTTGCCTCGTTATCGCGGATACGCTTCTCGTCCTCGGGGGTCACCTTGCGTATTATGGGCTTGAGCGGCTGAACGACTTCCTTGTCATCGACTTCGCGGTTGCCGATAACGACTTCCCCGCACTCGACACCTCTCGCGGTCTCGACGATCACTTTCTCGCCAACCTGCACCTTTTTATTTCCGGGCGAAAAGTAATAGACCTTTCCAACCTCTTTGAATCTTATTCCGATTATCTCCGTCATTTTTCCTCCTTAACGGCGGTTTGCGGATTCCGCCGCATCAAAAAGCGCTCCGCAGCACTCCGCCGCGAACAGCTTCACATTCGGGTTCGTAAAAGAGAGCCCGTAAAGTCTGAGCGCTTCCGTGTACATTCCCGATATCGCACCGAGGCTGTATGTCGAAGCGATACGTTTTGTCCTGTCCATATATTTTTCCGCGGTGCCTTTACCTGACTTGTAAGCGGCAGCCTGCGCGAAAATATCCGTGAGGATGCCGAGCGCTGCGAATATTTCTTCCCTTGTTTTCAGCGACGACATCGCGAGCAGGCAGTCGAGCTCCTTCTTTTCCGCGATAGCGTCGCAGGCTTTAACGGCGGCGTGATAATACTGCATTTCCTCGCCGTTTTGTTCGTATTTCAGAGCCGTGCCGATGTTCCCGCCGAACTGCCCGTAAAGCTCGGCAGCCCGTGACGCTGAGATACCGTGCTCCGCCAGAGCCTTCGCGAGCTCCTGTTCGGTCACCGGATCCACAGCCACCGCCGTCACTCTCGAAAGCACCGTCTGCAATATCGGCTCTTTTCTTGCCGCGGTGAAGATGTATCTGTTGAACTCCAGCGGCTCCTCGATGAATTTGAGCAGCGTGTTCTGGCATATCACCGACATTTCGTCGAGCGACTCGAAAACGCAGACGCGGATATCGCCGTCATTTGGCTTTATATAGCAGCCTGAGATGAACTCGCGCAGGCCGTCCGCGTTGTACTTGCCCTTCTCCATAGCGGACAGGGGATATACAACATCGGGGTGTATGTGCTGTTCGACGCGTCTGCACTCGTTGCAGCGCATACACGGCTTTTTCCCGCTGCCGGAGCACATATACATCATAGCGGTGTGATCCGCGAGGACTTTCTTGCCAATGCCCTTATCGCCCGTAAAAAGCAGGGCGTGCGGAAATCTGCCGGACTGTGAAAATCTGTCAAGCGCTTCGAGCGCACGTTTTTTTCCGTACAATTCCATTTTACAGCTTTTCAAACCGCTCTATATCGGTAACGAAAACAGTAGCTCCGCCGACGCTTACCTCAACGGGATAGCTTGCGGGAGCACTTTCCGCGCTCAATGCCACGGAAGCCGCATTCGGAACATACTGCTTGCGTCTGCGGGAATTTTGCGCGATCGAGGCGATAATGCCGTCAACAGCCGCGTTCTCGCAGCAGATCATGAATGTTGTGTTTCCCGCCATGAGGAAGCCGCCTGTGGAAGCGAGCTTCGTTGCGGAGTAGCCTCCGCGCGTGAGTGCCGTGGAAACGTTATGTGCGTCGTCATTGTTTACGATAGCGAAGATCAGTTTCATATCATTGCCTCTTTTTCAGACTTATCTCCCGCAGCGTGCAGTTGTGACCCGCGGCAGATAAATTATTATATCACATTTTGCATAGTTTTTCAATACTAAAAACATAATCAATTAAGAATTATGAATTATTCATTATTACACATACGCATACTGCGCCTATGCCTTTTCCGGCAAGACCGAGCCCTTCCTCGGTAGTCGCCTTGACGCTCACGCGGTCAGCCGGAACTCCCACAGCGCGGGCTATATTTTCACGCATAAGCGTTATGTACGGCGCGAGCTTCGGCTTCTCGGCGTTTATCGTGCAGTCGAGATTTGACACGGTATAGTCCTTTTCGCGTATCAGCCCGGCAACGTGCTCCAGCAGCTTTATGCTGTCAGCGTCCTTGTATTTCTCGTCGGTGTCCGGGAAATGCTTTCCGATATCCCCGAGCGCCAGCGCACCGAGCATCGCGTCCATTACCGCGTGAACAAGCACGTCCGCGTCGGAATGACCGAGCAGCCCGAGCTCGTATGGTATCTCCACGCCGCCGAGTATCAGCCTGCGCCCCTCAGTAAGAATATGTACGTCATACCCGTGACCGATACGCAGCACGGGCAAAGTGTTTGCCGGAAGATCGTCCGGTGTTGTTATTTTAATATTGCTTCTGTCTCCGTCCACCAGCTTCACCTTTATCCCCAATAATTCCGCAAGTCCCGCGTCGTCCGTAGCTTCTTTGCCGGAGAGCACCATTTCCCCGTAGATGTCCGCGCGGAACGCCTGCGGTGTCTGCACGGCGCGCAGCGTGTCGCGTTCCGGCGTGCCTGCCGAAAAGCCGCTGCCGTCAATGAATTTCACCGTGTCCTTCAGCGGCAGCGCCGGTATCGCTGCACCGTATTCCTCCGCGGCTGCGGCAATGCGTTCGATAAGCTCCGCCGTCACGAACGGTCTCGCGCCGTCATGCACCATTATGATGTCCGCGTTTTCTGCCGCGGAATACGCGCTGCGTGCGGAATCCGTGCGTGAAGCGCCGCCGGGAACTATCGTTTTCAGCTTCGATATCCCGTGCGCATTACAAAGCTCATGTATCCTGTCGATATCGCATTCTCTCGCGGCAATTATTATGTCGGAGATCACCGGGGACTTCTCAAACGCGAGCGCGCTTTTTACGATGACCGGAAGCCCGTCTATTTCCGCGAACTGCTTGTTTATCCCGCCCATTCTCTGCGACGAACCGCCGGCGAGTATAAGAACATCGGTTTTCATTGCTGCTGACCTTTCTTTAGCCTGATATGATCTATCTCGTCCGTCCAGCCGTAGGTCTCCGTCATATTTTCGGTCACGGACGAAACATCAACTCTTATCGTGCTGAACAGGGTGCAGAATCTGCGCATATAAAGCGGTATCTCCGCCGCATATACGTTGATCGCTCTGTCCAGACATTCCATATATGCTTTCGGCTTGTCCTTCGCGGAAGCGTTTTCCGCCGTTTCAACGAGCTCTTCGAGCTTGTGCGAAGCTATGCTGTAATAGCCGTTAAGGTATATCTGTCGCAGGGTGCCTGCCCATGCGCCCGCCCATATCTCCTGCGTCTCGTTGGTGAAGCAGTCCCAGAGCACGGCCGCGTCCTCCGAAACGCGCAGATCGAGCGTTATGCCGATATCGCCGAGCAGCTCCGACGCATTCTCCAGAGCCTTGTACGCCGGGTGACTGTGATCGCTGCCGCACACAATATCCGCTGTATATTCGAGCTTTCCGCCCTCCGGAGCGCCGGTCACGATGCTCCCGTCGGTTATCTCATATCCCGCCGCGCCGAAAAATCCGAGGCACGCCTTCTTCACCGCTTCATACCGTTCTTCCTCGGTCATGCCGTCCGTGAATATCTGCGCCCCGTTCACATCGACGGTGAACGGCTTGACGTAGTTGTCCCCGTTCGTCTCCGGCACAACACCGTCTATGATCGGATAATCTATCATTTCACAGTGCTCACCGTAATACGAGAGCACCGACTCCTCCTTGTAAAAGGCTATGGCGGTGGCGATACCTCTGCGCAGAGCGTAGCTCTTATCGGAGAAGCAGTCGTCCCCGACTTTTACATTCTCCGCATTTATGCCGATATAGCCGTAACCGCAGTCGCCCGACATGACCGGAAGTATCTTCTCCATAGAACGGTTAGCCTCGTCAACTGCGGTAAAGCTCTTGCCGGTGCCGTCGCAGTCCGAAACATCGGCGATACCGTCGCGTATCAGATAAGCCGCTTCGCCCGTTCCGCCGGTAACTATTTTAAGGTGCTTTGTTGCCGGCTCGCCCTTGTAGTAATACTCGTTCGCTTCAAGCGACAGAGCGCCGTCGAAATGTCCCGTGACACGGTACGCGCCCGCACCGAGCGGCTCCGTGGCATGAATACCGAGCACTTCACCCGCGTTTCCTTTCGTGAATCCGAATTGCCCGCCCGCGTAGTCGTACATATCCGTGCTGCCGTAATAGTGCAGCGGAACTATGCGCATACCGCACAGAGCATTCTCAAACGCGGAGGTGTCGCCCCTGACGCTCACCGACAGCGAAAGATCACCCTTGCGGACAATGCCGGAAACGCTTCCCACATGGACGGGCTCGCTCTCACCGCTCTGCCGTGTGATGTATTCCACGGCGACGGACAGCGCCTGCGTGTCGTAAGCCGTCTCGTCACCTGTTATCATTCCCGCGAGCCTGCGGTAGTTTATACCGTATGCGTCCGCGGTCTCGGCAATAACGGTCTCTCTGTCCTTACCCGCCGCTTCATATCCGTCGGTAAGGGAGTAGAAATACGCGAAAAGCTCCTGCGGCTCCTTGTATTTCGCGGTATAGAACGAGTACGCGCTGTCGTCATACATAGCCTCCACAGCCGTGTACTGCTGCTCCAGCACGGGAATTATCAGCCTCTCTCGCATAAGCTCCGCGATACCCTCGTCCGCGAGAGCTTCATCCGCGGCTTCCGCGGTTATGGTCTCGGCTATGCTGCTGTCGAAGCAGTAGTTGAGCGCACCGACGATATTCGCGTAGTACAGCGGACAGTCCCCGTTATAAGAAGTGTCGAGGTGCAGATAAAGCGTGAAGATAACGTCGTCCGCGTCGAGCTTTTCGCCGTCGGCAAATCTCACATCGTCGCGCAGCTTAATGTCATAGACCGTAATATCGCTTTCCTCGTCGCGGGAAATATCTATATCCGCTATCCCGCCGTAAGCATAGCCCTTGCCGCCGTACATCTCTATCTGCGGTATTTTTCCGTGGGTTATGAGCTCACCGGCTCTTGTCAGCCCGGACAGGGTGACCCCGGTGGTTTTCCCGACGATCTCTCCGAATGCCGAGTTCGCGTAAAACGGCGATATATCAGTTACAGCGCCGTCCGCCGCTATAACGAGCGGTGCGTCGGCCTGTTCCTTTTTGGCGGAGGGCTCACCCTCGCTTTCGAGCGCCGCCGCAGAATTGGACACCGGCGCGGGCGTTGTGAGCGCGGAGGTTGCCTGCGTCGTCTGCGCGGGCGCGGTTGTTACCGGAGCCGTCGTTTCGACGGGAGAGGCGTTGCCGCAGCCCGCCATTACCGCCGCGCAGACAAGTGCCGCCGCTGTTTTTATATATCGTAATTTCTTTTTCAGAATTAACACTCCCCGAATTGATATGCCACTATTATATAACAATTTCATTCTCTTGTCAAATCGCAAAAAGTCATACGTTTTCACTTGACATCGAAAACTGTCGGCGCTATAATATTTTTGTTCGCACCGGTATGACAAAGAAAGGATCGAAACAATGGAAATAAGAAGAGCCGCAATATCCGACATCGACGGGATAAACCGCCTGCTGCGGCAGGTACTCGAAGTACACCACGAGGGCAGACCCGATCTGTTCAAGGGCGGTGTCAAGAAATACACGAACACCGAGCTTGCAGAAATAATCCGCGACGACGGCAGACCGATATTCGCGGCGTTCGACGGCGAAAGGCTCGTCGGCTACGCGTTCTGTGTGATAAAATACTATCCCCACGACAATATCCTTACCGACATCAAAACGCTGTATATCGACGATCTCTGCGTTGACGAGACCGAACGCGGCAAGCACATCGGCACCGCAGTTTACGAGTATGTGAAGGAATACGCGAAGAATACAGGCTGCTATAACATAACGCTGAATGTCTGGGAGTGCAACCCTCCCGCGAAGCGCTTCTACGAGCATCTCGGGCTTGTCCCGCAGAAGATTGGAATGGAAATGATACTGAAATAATGAATAATTGTGGTTGTCCGCTTCGCGGACGTATCTGAATCGTGACGAGACAAAATAGTTTTGTATCACTTAAAAAAATTGTTGAAATGCGACAAACTGCCGTGCGAAAAGCATTACACGGCAGTTTTTTTCTTGACATATCGCAGTGCCGATGATATACTGTAATATGGTGTATAATTTTCATAGACTAATATGCAACTTTACCTCGGAAAGGAAATAATTATGTTTTGCGGAAATTGCGGAAATAAGATCGAAGATAACGTAAAATTCTGTCCGTCCTGCGGTGCGCCGATACAGACGGATGTACAGCCCGCGGCTCCCGTACAGGAACATGCTGCGGAGCCTGTTGTGCAGGCAGCCGCTCCTGTAATTGAACAGGCTGCGGAGCCCGCCGCTCCTGTCAGCGAACCGGCACCCGCTCCCGCCGGGCGTGCTTATCCCACACATAACGTCGCGGAGGACAGCGTACATCTCATGGGAGATGTACCGATGATAGAAGAACCCGCCGCACCTGCGCCGGAGCCGGCTCCCGTTCAGCCGGAAGCGCCCGTGCAGCAGAACGCGTTCGCGCAGCCGGCAGCTCCGGTTCAGCAGCCCGTTCAGCCGGAATATCAGCCTGCAGCTCCCGTTACGCCCAAGAAGAAAAAGGGCAAGGCGGGTCTTATCGCGGGAGTAACAGCCGCCGCGGTAGTTGCGGGCGGTGCCGGAGTAGGATACTTCTGCTTCCACGACGATATCACCCACCTTGTAATGGGCGACAAGGAATACGCGAAAATGGTTGACAAGATGTCGTTCATAGGGCTCAAAGACCACGAGGACGATATCAACGGCTATACCGACAACCTGTCGTCATATATCGGAATGTTCGCCAATGCGGCGGGTAACACCTCGCAGGACAATACGGAGAGCTCCTCGGATGATATGGCGCTTCGTATGCTCGGCGGCTGCTTCGGCGTATTCGATAACGGCATCATTCCGGACGGAACACTGCTCGAATCCGAATCCACGGTAAACGTGGAGCTCGGAAGCGTATTCGCGCTCGCGGACAACGACACGACAAAGTCCATAATAGAAGCGATAAACAGCTCGAAGATCACCTCGAAGATCGCAAACGGCGAGACCGATCTTTTCTCCGCGGCGATAATCGCGGGCGGCAACGAGCTGATAAGCGGCGAGTTATACACGAAGGACGGCGGTATGCTGATAGCTCTGCCGAGCGTGACCGACAAGACAGTATATATCCCGAAGGAGAAGTTCGACGGGCTCGTACCGACGGAGGAGGAGCTCAAAAAGCGCACTCCCGACAAGGAAGAGCTCAAGCGCATACGCAAAGAGCTCGCGAAGATATACTATGACAGCTACGACAGCGCGCAGATCAAATACACCGACAACTCCATTATGGCAGTAGAGCTCGACGGCCCCGATCCCGGTGTTACCGCGAAGGGCAATCTCGTCAGCATAACACTGACGGGCGAGCAGATCGAAGACGTGCTTAATAAGTGCAAGGACTTCCTTAAGAACGACGAGTATCTGAGAAGCTACTTCAAAGAAGCATATGATATAGACAACGATAAATACGAGGAGCTTTTCAAGCAGCCGGAAAACACGGAAAGTGCAAAGAAACCGGAACTCACGCTGGATATAGAACACCTCGTCGATGTTCACAACAACGTACTCGCGACACGCTATAAGCTGCAGTCCGAAGACGGCAGCGGAACAGCTATGTTCGTCGGACAAAAGAACAACAAGGGCGCGTATGTCGGCATCACGGCAAAGGACGACCTCAGCGCGGAAATAAGCCTTGTGGACAAAACGGAAAACAACAAGGACGGCAAGGCTGTTCTGGATATCAATGTATCCACAAAGGACAAGAGCGGCGATTTCCGCTTTGACTGCAGCTACACCGGCAAGGGTACGGCGAAATTCACAGGCGATGTCGAAGTACCGGTAGGAAATTATGTCGTAACTCTGTCCGATCCGGACAAATTTACCCAGTCCGTAAAGGATCTGCTCGGTATGTCCGACATATCGAAGGATCAGATAGTCGGCGAGACCATGTCGGCAGTGGATCAGGGCTCCGGCTTCAACCCCGATTCCCTGATAAAAGAGCTGAAAAAGTTCACGCTCACACTTGATTCTTCCGTTGCGGACAACGTTCACACCGAGAAAATGAACATAGCGTTCGGCGATATAGGCTCGATAGAATTCGGCAGCCGCACCGAGAAGAAGTCCGAAACGGTGACAATGCCCGATACGGCAAAGTCCGTACGCATCGACGACGAGGAAGCCATGAGCGCTCTGAGTGAGGACGTTGTAAAGTGGGCGGGCGATCTGCTTGACAAGACAGGTATCTCGAACATGATCGGCGGAATGTTCGGCAGCCTTGTGAACCCCGGCGGTATCATAGGCACCGATACCGACGGCAACCCGCACTATGCCGCGTACACACAGTATATGGAGTATGAGGCGGACAGCGCGAGCAACCGGATATATGATTCCCTCAAAGAACAGGTTGGGGAAGCCGTTGCGGCGAAAGGCGCAGGTCTTGTCGAGGGCAGAATAAAGCTGTACTACAAAAACGGCAAGCCCGAGGTAATCGACGACGGCGGCTTCGGCGGACTTAAATTCGATGACATGGAAGGTCTTGATTCCGTTTACGCGGAAGTGCTGATCGACAGCCGCTTCTCGAACGATATCGTCGGAGTAACTACGGTATTCACCGACGACAAGTATGATATCCCGAACGATCTGCCCGGCGTGTTCAACTACTGCGACAACCTTTATCCGTGGGAAACAACTAATATGATCGACGACTATGTTGTCGGCACATACCCCTATATTTATACGGGCGAGCCCTTTACGACGGAATACCCCGCTGCTCCCTATACAAAGGAAGAGCTTGACGACATCGCTTACAGCATAACGGGCAATGCGCTCAAAATGCTCGGACCCGACGGCGATCTTGGCAACTACAAGAATACCGATTCCGACGATCTCGCGATCGAGCTCAGCTGCGACAAGACAGAATGGACGCTGTCGGCGTGCTACGAGAACGGCTATTGGACAGGAAACGATATCGTATCGGGCGATTTCACGAATACGCTTCTGAATGACTGCCGTGATATCGACGCAAAGAACGAAATAAAGGCTGTCCTATACTTCAAGGACGGCAAGCTCGTCGGAACGGCGGCATTCTCCGGCAGCACATACATAGATATCGAATCGAGGCAGTTCCCGAAGGCGGACGACTTCAAGAACGGCACGTTCGCGGGCTGGGACGAGAACGCGGGCAAAGGATACATCAAATACTACGACGATCTGATAGCGGAAGGAACCTACTGCCTTACCACACACGGCGCACTCGGCAGCGGCTCCGCGGCGGTGAGCGATCCCGGCGCGTCGGAGATCAACGGCACATGGTTCGTTACGACGATAGACGGAAAGCCGTATGAAGAAACAATGCGCGAGCTTCTTTCAGGTCTGGAAGATCCGGACATAGAAACAGGCACCTCAAACGGATTACCGAGATTCTATTTTGTAATAAACGGCAGCAAGATGACCGTGGGCATTGAAAGTCTCGATATTGACAGCACGGAATATAATATCGAACCAGGCGAATTTGACGGCAAGCCCGCGTATAAAATACTTGACAGCTGGGGCGACAATTACGGCTGGTTCATACCCGATGAGCAGCAGAAAACCGCACAGGTGCTCGACACCCTGAATGACAGTATGATGGAAGTGGTATGGGAAAGCTCTTCCGTTACGATACCGGGGAAGACAGCCTTCGGCACGGTCAAGCAGGATGTGTCGATAGAGGACGTAGCCGGAAAATGGCACACCTTCTATGACGACGAAGATTACTATCTGATGATCGGCACAAACTACGTCGCTGTTGATTACGATCCCGACGATATGTATTTTAATGACGACGATTATGTTCTGATGAACCCGAACGGTGACGGCTTCGACTGCTTTGAATCCGGCGAAACCACTGCGGTAATAAGAATAACGTACAGCGCGGATACAGACACACTTTCCGTTATGTCTCTGCAAAACGACAATACTATGATCTTGGAGAGAACAGACACACTGCCCGCGCAGACACCCTATCTCGGCACATGGCAGATCTCCGGTGTTGAAGGTCAGAGCATCGAGGATTATGTGGGACAGAACGACATAGATATTGACGACATAATGTGCAGCTTCATAATAGGCGAATACGTCGGACTTTACACCGACAAATACGGCTATGACGAGCTTTGGACGGTATTCCCGACAGACGACAGATCCTTCAACCTTGCGTATGACTCCTCACTGTTCATTGAAATGAAGCTCTCCGACGACGGCAGCAAGCTCAACGGAATAATGAGAGTTGACGACAGCAACGAGACCGTGCAGTACGAATTTGTAAGAGTATCATAAATCCTTCGCCCCGACGGTTTTTCCGCCGGGGCGAGAATTAATGAATAATTGCGGACACCTAAACTGTAAACTGAAAACCGGAGGTGTGGAAATGCGGCTTGCGGTAACAAACGAACAGATGAAAGCGGCGGAGGCTGCCGCCGACAGCAAGGGCATATCATATATGAAGATGATGCGCAACGCGGGAGAGGTCTGCTTTGACCGCATCACGCGCTTCCTCGGCGGGAACGTCGAGGGCAAAGACGTGGTGATACTTGCGGGGCGCGGCAACAACGGCGGCGACGGAATAGTGATAGCAAACCTGCTCACCGAAGCCCGCGCAAACGCGATACTCGTGTTCGTGCAGGATCTGCCGAAGTCGGACTGCGCGAGAGAGTGCTATTCGCTTTATGAAAAGGTAGTTAAATCCACGCTGTACATTCACCGAAAAGACGCGGTAATGCGGCTGATATCAAACTGCGATGCGGTGATCGACTGCGTATTCGGCACCGGCTTTCACGGTGCGCTTGAGGACAATATGCGGGAGCTGTTCGGATTTGTGAACAAGAGCTGCCCCGGCATAAAGATATCCGTCGATGTTCCGAGCGGTATAGACAGCAATACCGGAGAGATCGCGGACGGCGCTTTCCGCCCGGATTACACGATAGTGCTCGGCTCAATGAAGCGCGGGCTGTACTCGCACCCGGCATTCGAGACCTGCGGGCGGATATCCCTCGCGGATATCGGCATACCCGCCGACTGTTACAGCGGCTTTGAGGCTGTGCTGACCGACGGGATGATAATGCGGTTCCTGCCGGAAAGAAAGCGCGTGTCGCACAAAGGCACCTACGGCAGGCTCCTTAACGTAAGCGGCAGCGCGTACTATACCGGCGCGGCGCTGCTTTCCACGAACGGTGCGCTCCGGACGGGTGTGGGGCTCTGCACGCTCGCAACTCCCACGCGGGTAATAAACGCGATCGCGCCTTCAATCCCGGAGGCGGTGTATCTCCCGCTTGAACAGGATTACGACGGATTTATCGCGGACAAGAGCATCGACGCGGTAAAAATGGATCTGCTCAACCGCGGGTACACGGCAATACTGATCGGCTGCGGGCTCGGAGACCGCAAAACCACCGCGGAGCTGACAGGTTTCGTCATAAAGAACGCGGATTGTCCGGTGATAATCGATGCCGACGGTCTTAATTCGGTATCAAAGAATATAAATGTACTGAAGGAAAGAAAAAAGGGCATCATAGTTACGCCTCACCCGGCGGAGTTTTCGAGAATGACCGGCAAGCCCACCGCGGAGATACAGCGTGACCGTATCGGCTACGCAAAAGCGTTTGCGCGGGAATACGGCTGTGTCACGATGCTGAAAGGCGCAAACACGGTCATTGCCGCTCCCACGGGGGAAACGTTCATCAACACCACCGGAAATCCCGGACTCGCCAAGGCGGGCAGCGGAGACGTCCTCGCGGGCATAACCGCTTCTCTTGCAGCGCAGGGAGTGCCGCTCCTGTACTCGGCGGTGCTCGGCGCGTATCTGCACGGGCTTGCCGCGGACACGCTCGCGGGAAGAATGGGGCTTGCGGGAATACTCCCGCGCGATATCCCCGACACGCTCCCGGAGATACTGAAAAAAGTATAAAGTAAATACAAAAGGCGTTTCACAGGACCTTTTTCCTTCCGATTATATGAATTGAAGGAGTTACTATGAAACGTCTTATTTTTGTTGTTCCGGCAGTTCTCATACTGTCGTCCTGCGCCGCGTCCGGCAGTGCCGCAGATCCCGCGAAGCTCGATGTGCCGTTCGGCGCGGAAGCCCGCATATCCTACGGCGGTGACGAATGTACCGCGAAGATAAGCCGCTACGGAGCCGGGAGCTGGGAATTTGAGATAACGGAGCCGTATGCGCTCGAAGGTCTTACAGTGACCGAAACGGACGGCAAAACCACGTTCTCGATGCTCGGCGCGGAAAGCACTGCGGACATAAGCCCGGCGGCGGTAAGCATGACCCGCGCATTCTCGTCCGCTTATGACGCGGCAGCCGCAGGCGGCGAGGTGACTTATGACAGCGCCGGGGAGCCGGTATTCACCGGAACGTCCGACACGGGCAGATACCGCGTGAAGCTCGGCGAGGATATGACTCCCACGCTCATAACGTCGGAGGAATGTAAGCTGAAAGCAGAAATATCGTCCTTCGGACTGCTGCCGGAGAACGATATTACCGCAGAGATCGACAGGAGCTGAACCGCGCTTACGACTCCGAAAGAGCCAGCGTTATCAGCTTTGTGTCGGTTATGATGTAGAGGTCTCCGTCCATGAATACGGGACAGAGAACGGATGATTTTTCGTCGAACATCAGGTGCTCGCCTACCTGTGAGAATACCGAACCGTCGAACCGCAGGATAACTATGCGCTCGACTTCCGAGAAGCCGTCGAAATAGACTGTGGGGACAGCGAAAAGCGTTCCCGTTTCGTCCACGGCGATAAAGGAGCTGTTGGTCTCGGCGGGGCTGCTGAGGTATTTCAGATTGTCGCGCGAGGTGTCCTTGTCGAGCTCGATTATCGAGTACGCGGTCTCTTTGAGCCCGTTGTCGTAGCTGTACAGCGACAGCCTCAGTCCCGCGCGTTCACCGTTTGGGGTAGGCTCGGCTTTAAGTCCCACGAGCCTGTCACCGGCAGCCGAAAGCCTGTCGGTATAGATGTAGTCGGAGGTAACGTCTGCGGGCGCGGGCGCATCGCCGCTCATATCGAAACCGTACAGCAGCTTCGCGGTCTTGCCCTGCTCCGCGACAACGAACGCGATGCCGTCGTCTGACCACGCAATATTTTTCGCATTTTCGGAAACTGTGTCATCATCGCCGGACTGTGTGGAGATGTAGGTGCCGTTCTTGTAAGCGGTGATACCGCCGCCGTCCGGGAGCTGTCCGATAAGTGCGCCGTCACCGAGGCACTGCGCACCGAAAGCTTCGCCCATGTAGCACTTCGCGCCGGAAACCGACATATTGCCGTCAATATCGACTGCGTAGGTCACACCCTCATCGACTGTCACAAGTGTTGTATTGCCGCCGTCGAACCGGAGCTTTTCCGCGTCACGGTAGCCGTCGGTATATCCGCCGAGCACTGCCGCGGCTTTTCCGCCGACAGTATAGATGATGTGCAGCGCGTTATGCTTCGCGCCCTCTATCGCGTAAATGTCGGACGCCGATATCTCGTTCACAACGCCGTTCTTTGAGCAGGACGGCTTTTTTCCGTTGTAATAATCGTCCGCCTTGTCGGGAGCATAAACTGCCGCAATGACGAGCTTGCCGTTCACGACACCGGCACCCGCGTAGTCGCCGGTAACGGTGTATTCGTCCTGTTTCGACAGCGCGCTGTCATAGACAGTCACCGTCGTTTCGTGCAGCGACGAGCCTGCCGCGTCACGCGTTTCCGATATCACATAAAGCTCGCCGAAAATGACGGTATATCCGCGCACCGCAGAGCCGTCAACACGCACGGGCTCCGGCTGAACGGCAGCCTCACCGCTGTCCGCTCTCGCGAGAGTTACCTTGCGGAAATAGTCGTTCGCGTAGATGTAAGCCGAGCTTCCGTCGGTTATCACACCGGATTCCGAGCCGGGCAGTATGCGGGGAGCGTACGGTTCCGCGGAAGCGCACATATATCCAGCTTCCGCCGTGCTTGCGGAGCTTCGGAAGCTGCCGCCGTACTTCGCATCGTTGAGATCCGCGAGAGACGCGAGCTTTGTGAGCTGCGTATCCTCGGAGAACACCGCGTCGGACTGCGCCGGGACTGCCTCTTCTTCAACGGCTCCGGTCTGCGCCGCTTCCTCCGTCACCGCGGGAACGTCCTGCACGGGCACGGTCTCCGCGGGCTTCGCGAGGAACTTCATACCCACGCTTCCCGCCGTGAGCAGTACCGCGCACACCGCGCAGGCAACGATCTTGCCCGTATTCACGCCCTCGTAGTATTCGTTCTCGTCATAGAAGAACGCATTGCCCTTGTAGCGCGGTCTTTCGGGTTCTTCGTCTTCGTCATCGTCGTCGTCGTCTTCCCTGCCGCGACTGTTTTCTTCTTTGTAAGTGTCCTTTTCTTCTTCCCCGCCGTATTCGTCGGCTCCGTAATCGTCGTCTTCCTCATCCGGTTCGGGCCCGATCACGGGTTCTTCTTCCGGTTCGGGTTCTTCAACCGGCTCCGGTTCAGGTTCCTCCGGTTCCTCTTCCGGTTCCTCTTCCGGTTCGTACTCTATCTCTTCCGCCTGCTCCGGCTCAGTATCTTTCTCCGGTTCGGGTTCGATATTCTCTTCCGGCCCGGGCTCCTGTTCTTCCTCGGGTTCGTATTCTGTCTCCGGTCCTTCAACGGCTTCTGACCCGGAAACTTCCTCGTCCTCATAATCGTCATCGTCGTAGAACTCCGGCGGCTCGCTTATCTCAATACTGTCGTCGTCGTCATCACCGTAATCATTGTCGTCGTCCATTCCGAAAACGGATATACCCTCGTCGTCCTCATCCTCGTCCTCCGACGTGTCGCGGTCAAGGATAAGCTCCGAGGTAAATTCGAGGACCTCTTCCTTTTTGCCGTGCTTCTTGTCACTTGCAAAGACAAGCTCAACATCGGGCTTGTAGCCGTATATCTGCTCGTCGCTTTCCGGATCAATAATGTCATTGACATACGGGTTGGACTCGCCGATCGCGTATTCGTCTATTATCTGCGTTACGGAGATCCCGCGGGTGTCCGTCTTTTTGGGCTTGGGGCTTTCGTATTCCCACTCTTCCTCCGGTTTCTCCGCAACCTCCGCGGCAAGAGCCGCCGCGATCTGCTCTGGTGTGAGCTCGGGTTCGGGCTCGGGTTCCGGTTCGGGCTCCGGTTCGGGCTCGGGCTCGGGTTCCGGCTCGGGTTCCGGCTCGGGTTCCGGTTCGGGCTCCGGCTCGGGCTCGGGTTCCGGTTCGGGCTCCGGCTCGGGTTTGGGCTTTTTCGCCGCAGGCTTTACCGGCACCGTAAGATCGTCATCGTCGTCGAAATCATCGTTAAGATCGGACTCGTCATCATCGGAGAAGTTCACGCCGGTCAGCTCCACGCGGAACGGCTGTATCTCGTCATCGCCGTCGTCCTCCGTCAGAACGCCGAGCGGCTCGTCCCACTTGTCGGTATGCTTTTCGGCGGGCTTCTGCGGCTCGTGCGCAGGCTCGCTCACGCTCGCTCCGGCGCTCTCGCCCTCCGCGCCTTCCGGTATCTCGTCCGCGAACGGTATGGGTATTATCTTGTCAAAGGTCTTTGTATTTGATATCGAAGTCAGCGGCATATCGAATTCTATCGTTCCGCTGACCGGCTTTTCCGCCGCTTCGGCTTCCGCCATTTCCGCAGCAGGCTCCGGAGCCGGTTCTTCCCCGGCTTCGGCGGGCTCCGCGCCCTCTATGCTCTCTATCGTTTCCGGTTCTTCCGCGCTTTCGATAAATTCACGCACTCCGACGCTTTCCGCAGTCTCCGGCGCTTCCGCGCTTTCTTCCGGTATCTCCGCGGCTTCCGTCACGGGCAAGGCGGGAATATCGAGCTCCGCTTCCTCCTCGGGAGCTTCCGCGTCGATCATAACCGGCTCCGGTATCTCCGCCGCTTCTTCGACTGCCGCTTCTTCCGCGGTGTCAGGAGTTTTCTCCGGTATCTCGTCGTGCTGTTCTTCCTCGGGCGCGGCAATTCGCTCGGGCTTTGCCTGCGGCAGTACAGCTTTCGACGCGATAGCCGCAAAGGGATCTATCGCTCCGGTGCTGTCGTCATCGTAATGTCCCTCGTCCTCCGTGAAGCTCTCACTTCTCGGCACTACCGAAACTATATCTCCGAGGCTCGGCGGTATGCTTGACGAACGGTTATCCTCCGCGTCACCGAACGCTCTGCGGTTCTTTTTCGAGCGGTTTTTGTTCTTCTCACGACGCTTTTCCTGCGGCTCGGGCTGCACGGGTACAGGCACGGGAACAGCCGCGGGCTCCGGCTCGATCGGCTCCGGCTCAATTACGGGAGCGGAAACGGCAGCGAATTCGGGAGCTGTCGTCTCGGGCTTTTCGGGTCCCGCAAACTTCACCGTCTCAAACACGGCGGAAGCCTGCACGGGTACGGGCGGCTTCTCATATCCGGGACGGTACTGATCTATCTGTCCGGGCTGCTCCGCTTCACGGAGATCAAGCTGCGCCGTGTTCCTCGGATCGCTCATTCCTATCGCCATCTGCAGATCGGTCTTGGGCGGGTTGCGGCGGCGTCTTTTTTTTCGGCGCGTGCCGTCATAAAGTCCCGCCTTTTCAAGCGCAAGGCGATTCTCCTCTTTCGCGTCAAGAACCTCGCGGCGCTCTTTTATCGCCGTGAGCATCTTGTAATAATCGTTCTCGGTGAGCGGCGACTGTTCGAGAAGCTCGATAAGTCTGCTTTTTGTGAGCTTCGGGTTCTGCTCTATCTCGCGAAAAGCGCTGTTGCTTATCCTCGTGTTTCCGAGCAGACGCAGAAACTCGCTGCCCTTCATTCTCTCCGCCGTAACAACGGCAATAAATGCAGCCGCGTCGAACTTGTTTCCGCTCAGATAGTCGTCCTGCTCCTCGTCGTTCTCCGCTTCGGCATCTTCATATTCTTCCGCGTCGGCATTCTCACCGGTATCGGATTCCTCCTCAAAAACGGGCTCCTCCGCGGCTTCCTCCGGCTCGCTCTCCGTATATTTATCCGTTACGGCTGTCTCCTGCTCCGGGATATCTTCCGCTTCCGGTGCGCTCTCCTCCGTTATATCCTCCGGCTGTTCTTCTTCGGGTTCTTCCGCTTCCGGCTCCGGTACGGGCTCCGGTGCGGGTTCCTCTTCGGGAACGCTTTCTTCCTCCGGCTCCGCCGGTTCTTCCTTCGCGGGCTCCTCTTCATCGTCGGCAAAAAGCACCGCAGTCGGTATCTCCGGCGAATACGGCTTGTCGGGGGCGCTGTCCGTCTCCTGCACGGCTTCGCTCTCGTTTTCGGTCATATTGAGGATATCCGCGAGCGAGCGCTGTTCGTTCTGCTTGTCAAAAGCGGACAGACGTTCCCTCAGCTTTTCGGGAGCCTCCCCCGTTCTGATCGCGTTCATTACGCGGTCATATCCGGAACCGAGGTGCTGTTTCGCGGAGGCGAGCTTGTCGTTTACAGCATTTTCCGGCATACCGAGCAGCACCGACACCTCTCTTGCGGAATACCCGAACACGCTTGCGATCGCAAACACGAGCCTTTCCACATCGGGCATCTTCTCCGCCGCGGCGAGAGATCCCGGTGCCATATGTACGGTGCCGTTCGCTTTATATTCCTTGAGCATATCCACGATAAACTTCGTCAGCTCATGCACGAGCCACGAGCACAGGTGGCGCTCGTCCTTTATGCGGGAAATACTCTCAAAACCCTCGTCTATGGCATCGGAAACAGCCTTTTCCGCGCCGCCGCCGTTTTTGAGTGACAGCAGCGCCGCCGCGTAGAGCTTATCCGCGAAGTTCAAACAGAGCGATTCGTAGGCGGCTCTGTTTCCGTCCTTTGCCATACCGAGCTTTTCTTCAAAATTCAAGACCCCATCTCCTTTTCCGGGCAATGTCCAAAACCGGCGAATGATATTGGTATAAACGTCTGTTATCCGGCTTCCGTGTCTTCGCCGTATCAACAAAACGATAAAAAACCATAATTAAATATATTATAGCACATTTCCCCGAAAAATAAAAGATGTTTTGACAAATTTCCGAAAATATTATTAATTCTTCACCAAAAGATGAAGTATTAACAATAGTATGAATCGTGACGAGATCCAAACTGTGTATAAAAATAACAGCTTGCCGTGGATTTCATAGCAAGCTGTTTTCTTTAAAAGCTGACCTTATTTAGGCAATACCGCACAAATAGTCGCACACATCTTGCTTGCATATTATTCCGTCATCTTGCACAGAAATTTCTTGACTTACGTCAGTAAGCCTGCGAAATTTCTATACAATCTGACGAAAAATCTGACTGCGCAATCTGCGC
>JAFPUE010000081.1 GCA_017395555.1 Ruminiclostridium sp.
CAGTTATCGGGGAGCTCTGTCTGCCAGCCGTCGATTATCTTCTGCTTGAAGATACCGTACTCATAGAGCAGGGAATAGCCGGTTGCGGGGTATGCGCAGGTAGCCATACCGTCCATATAACAGGCTGCAAGACGGCCGAGACCGCCGTTGCCGAGACCTGCGTCGGGCTCCTCGTCGTAGATAGCCTCGGGCTTTACCTTAAACTCCTCTTTCAGCACCTTCTCCACGGTCTCGTTGAGTCCGATGTTGTAGAGCGATGTCTTGAGGGAGCGTCCCATAAGGAACTCCATGGAGATGTAATATACCTGCTTTTTGCCCACGGAGTTGCATTTTGTCATAAATCTGAGGCGCTTTTCTCTGAGATGTTCAACAACTATCTTGGAGAGCGCTTTATAGATCTGCGTACTTGTTGCATCCGAGGGTCCTATTCTGAAATCGAGATTAAGTGTGTCTTTCAGCTTCTTGCTGAGTTGTTCGGTAGTATAAGGTGATGTCATATCCTCACTTGTCCTTCCTGTTAGTCGGCACATCCATGCCGTTTTCTATCACATACAAGACAATTATACCACATTTTTCGTAAAATTTCAACAGTTTTTCGATAATACCGCGTTATTTTAAATATTTTGTAAACTTTTCATAGATATTACGGACTGTCTTTGTCAATTTCAGACAACAAACAGCCCGTATTCTGTTAATGTTTTGACAAAAATCAACAAACAACTTTCCCGACGTTGTTACAGCAGCAGCCCGAAGCTGTCCACAAACGCGTCCGCGGAGCCTTTTATCAGCTCTTTGTCGCGCTCGGAGGTCTCGTCATATACCCCGACTGTGATGAAGCCGCCGGCCTTTGCGCCCATGAGTGCGACGTAGATATCCTCGAACACCGCACATTCCGCGGGTTTTACGCCGAGGCGCTGTGCCGCGAGCTCGTAGATATCCGGGAAGCCCTTTTTTCTGCCCACCTCATCGACTTCGGCGTAGGCGGAGAACACCCCGTCCAGTCCGAGCCGCAAAACGGCGGGCATATACAGGTCTCTGCTGTTTGCGGTAGCGACGGCGAGCTTGATGCCCGCGTTTTTCAGCTTGCGCAGGTATTCCTCCGCGCCCGGCTTCATAGTGACCTCATCTCTGTAATACCCGACGGCGTCCTCGTGCCATTCCTGCATCATTTCCTCAACTTCCATGGTGAAACCGAAGCGCTTTTTTGTATATACCGCGGTCTCGACTGCACCGAGGTGTGCGATCTCCAGCATATAGTCCTGCGGGACGGGGAAAACGCCGTGCTTCTTTAAAAAACGCTCGTCGAGGTGAGACCAGAAGCCCATTGAATCGAACAGGGTACCGTCGAGGTCAAAGATAGCTCCCTTGATAACCGGGGCGGTGAGGTCAATACTCATAGACTGTACTTCTCCCTTATGTACTGCGCGATGAGGTCAGCCGCCTTATCTATCCCTATATCCGAATTCACTGAGATATCGTAGTTCTGCACCTTGCCCCACGCGTCGTCGGCGAAGTAGTTGTAATACGCGATCCTGTTCTTATCCTTCTTGGTCAGGTACGCGCGGTAGTTATCCGCCTGTTCGCCGTACTCGTCGCGCACTCTTGCTATCCTGCTCTCGATAGGCGCTGTGACGAACACATTCGACACATTATCGAACCCGCGCAGGACGTAATCCGCACACCTACCGACGATAACGCAGCTTTCCTTGTTGTACAGATCCTTTATCACTCTTGACTGCGCGATAAAGATCATATCCGAAGCCGGGAGTATCTGGCTTCCTATATACAGATGATACAGCAGGCTCTGCGTCTTTTTCTGGTCATTTCTGCGGACGAACTCCTCGGTATAGCCGCTCTCCTTTGCCACGAGCGACAGCAGCTCTCCGTCGTAGAACCCTATCCCGAGCTCATCGGCGAGCCTTTTCCCTATCAGCCTTCCGCCGGACCCGTACTCCCTCGAAACGGTAATTACATACTTCCCCATTTTAACACCAGCCTTCTTTAATTGATAATTGATAGTTGATAATTGATAATTGATAATTGTGGAGTCTCGTTCGTCCTTTTTATCGCCGCGTCCGTGCGGCGTTCTGGGACGAACTCAAAGCGTCCTGCTTTGCGCCGTTGGCGGACGGATTTAAAAATTGACGAGATTTGAGACTTGTGCTTGTTAATCCCGGCTCTGTTCATTTGAGATTGAAACAAGAACGGCGCCTTTTGCCGAATAATTTCGCCACATATATTATAGCATATTTTCCCGCATTTGTCACTAACTTTTTGATATGTGATAATATTACTCGCAATGCGATAAAATTTCTCGTATCTGTTGACATTTTCACAAAACGGTGATACATTAATAATGTATGGGCTGTGCATTTATGACAATATGAACAGATCCGAAATCTATAAACACAGCTATCAGATCTCGTCACGATTCAGATATGCGGCGAAGCCGCACCACAATTATTCATTATTCATTATTCATTATAATTTATCGCAAAGGGGGTTCGGGAGTGCGGAAGAATGGCAAAAAAGCGGCTGGGCGTGGAGACTGCCGTGATATTCGTAACTGCGATACTCGTTACTGTGGTGGTAGCGATGATCGTATCAATGCTGATGTTCAGAGCGTACAATGACGAGACGCAGACAGAGCGCTCCCGCACCGGTATGCTCGTGCTCCGGGACGCACTCGGACGCGAAGTCACCCACCTTGCCGATGAGTTCAGGGACTGGTCAGAGGATGACCCGTTCGCAAAGTCCATGAACGGGTACTATAATGAGTATTTCGTGGAGACATGGCCCGCACACCGCGGTGAGAACAGCTTCTGCGCGGTGCTTGATATAGAGGGGAATACGATCTATTCGGTGGAATACCCGTTCACCTCGTTCGATCTGCACGCTATCGCCAAAGGAAAGATCGTCAGCGGTATCGTCACGCTCGACGGCACAACAGCCGCACTGTACGCAGCCCCCGTAAATGAGAACGGCGCAAAGGGTGCGCTCGTGCTCGGCTATAACCTTGAAAGGTGCAGCATAACCGAGCGCGTCAAGGCGCTTACCGGCTGCGAGATAACACTGTTCGGCGGCGATGTTCAGCGCTCAACCACGCTCGGCGACGAGCTTCTCGGTACGCAGATGCCCGAAAAGGTGCGCGGTGAGGTGATAAACGGCGGGTACGAATACACCGGGCAGACCGTCATAAACGGGCAGAATTACTACGTTTCCTACGCGCCGATACTCGGCTACGACGGCAAAGTCGCCGGTGCGTATTTCGCGGGGCTCAGCTCCGCAGCGTCCGACGCGCAGTTTGCCGCAGTCTCGGCCGCCGCCGCAGCTTCGGCACTCGTGCTCGTCGCAATAAGCGCTGTCCTTGTCGTGCTGTTCATACATAAGCGCGTCATGATCCCGATACGTCAGGTCACGATCCTCGCCGAGGAAATGGAGAGCGGGCGTTTCAGCACAACGTCGGTGGACTATTTCTTCGTGAACGACGAGGTGGGAATGTTCGCGCGAAAGCTCCGTTACGCGAAAAAGGACGTGAGCAAGTGCATCGAGGACATTTCCGGGCTTCTTGACCGAATGGCGGAGGGCGATTTCACGGGACAGCCCGGCACGTCCTATCCCGGCGACTTCGGCAGGATACGCGGCAGCGTGACCAAGATCGAGGACGATCTCGGCGCGGCGCTCGACAATATGAACCTGTCGTCCGAGGAGGTAATGATGCGCTCCGGAAGTATGGCGGAGGGCTCGCGGACGCTTGCGGAGGGCGCAGCACGGCAGTCCGAGGCGATAAAGGAGATATCCGGCAGCATTGCAGAGGTGTCGTCGCGGATATCGGCTGCGGCCGAAAGCGCGGCACAGGCGGGAGAGCTGTCCGGGCTGACGAAGGAAAAAGTTCTGCGGCAGGACGCGGAGATCGGCAACATGGTAAGCGCCATGAACGAGATCAGGGACACCTCCGCCGAGATCGAGAAGATAATCAAAACGATAGAGGATATATCCTTCCGGACGAATATACTCGCGCTCAACGCGGCAGTCGAAGCTGCAAGAGCGGGCGACGCGGGCAAGGGCTTTGCGGTTGTCGCGGACGAGGTGCGCAACCTCGCGTCCAAATCCGCGGAGGCTGCCAAGAGCACGTCCGAGCTTATCTCCGCGGCGATCGCGGCAGTCGGCAAAGGCTCTGCCGTTGCCGACAGGACTGCGGAATCCATGCGCGAGGTGCGTGAGCTGACGGAGCGCACGTCCGGGCTCATCGTTGAGATCGCACAGGCGAGCCGCGAGCAGAACGAGTCGATACGGCAGATAAACTCCGGCATCGAGCAGATCTCCGAGGTCATCCGCTCCAACTCCGACACAGCCGTCGCCACCGCCTCCTCCAGCGAACAGCTCTCCGGTCAGTCCCGCCTTTTGAAAGAACAAGTCGAAAGGTTCCGGACGTAGGTTACGAACGAACTTCGGAACAATTAATAATTCCGGAGTGCGCGTATCTGAACCGTGACGAGACTTCAAGAAATAATTAATGCGTCCTCAACAACTGCCTTATGGCAGTTGTTGTTCCTAAATCCGCAATGCGGATTTAGGAAAGCCTTGAAAATACATTTTCAGCGTATTTTCAAGGCGGACACATTCCTTGATGTCAAGCTCATTCCGACCTACGGTTGATGAGCAGACATTAATTACAGACCGATAGTTGCTTCTACCGGTCTGTTTTTGTATTACGCCAACAACAAATTGTTTAACAGGATAAATACGTCGGTTTTTAAATCCGCGCCGTAGCCGCACCGCAATTATTGATCAGCGGCTTTTCTTCCGGAAGAATAAGTACAACCGCAATAGTCCTGACGGTATAAAGCGTACTCAGCCGACAGCTTGATCGAGCGTTTGTAGCCTTCTTTTTTCTTGAAGTCGGAGAAGAGGTAGGGGATACCGACACGCTCCGATTCCTCCGCGCCGATCTCGTTGAGCTTACGCGCGTTTTTCAGCGGACTTATGGAGAGGGTGGTGGTGAAATAGTCGAAGCCGCCCGCCTTCGCAGCGTCCGCAGCCTCCGACAGCCGCAGCCGGTAGCATTTGAAGCACCGCTCGCCGCCCTCCGGTGCGTCCTCCAGCCCCTTCGCGATCTCGAAGAACCGCTCCGGCTCATATTCGCCCTCGCCGAAGGATACGGGAAACCTGTGCGGCTGCTCGGCAATAAGGCGGCGCAGCTCCGCGGAACGCTTCTCGTACTCCGCTTTCTCGGAAATGTTCGGGTTGTAGAAGTGGGCGGTGATAAGAAAGTGCTCGGACAGATATTCAAGCACATAGCTGCTGCAAGGCGCACAGCAGCAGTGCAGCAGAAGCGTCGGTGTCCTGCCGGAAGCGCTTATCTCCGCAAGGGTCTTGTCGAGAATGTGCTGGAAGTTGATGTTCGGGGCGGTCATTTCTGCGCACCGAGCTTTCCCGCGATTATCTCCTCGGTCTCGCGCAGCTCGCCGGACAGCACCGCGTCCTTTTCAAGTATCAGCAGCACGTTGTCCTCGGTTTTGAGGTAGAACGCGTTCTTGCCGGAATGGATATCCGAGATCTTGTCCCAGCCGATAAAATGCGCGGGGATATTGTCGCGCACAACGGTGATACCGCTCTCCGCTACCGCGCACACAAGGTTCTGCTGCGTCGCGTAAGCCGCCTGCAGCTTCGCCGCGCTCTTCTTCATTATCACCGCGATCACGATCGCCGCCGTTATTGCGAACACGACGGAACAGCCGGTCACGATAAGCATTGCCGCGTTCTGCGTCATAACGTACCCCACAATGCCGAGAATGGGCATCGCCGTAAGCAGCGCACCGAGCATTATCATCGGCAGGGATTCGCCCAGCGTCCCGCCGAACATCAGTATGCGCACATACTCCTTCACGCTTTTTTCGCTGCATCTCATTGCAAAATCCGTCATCAGAACAACCTCCCGAGTATCTCAAATACGGGTCCCTTCTGCCACAGGAACGTGGAAAGCGCTATCGCGATACCCTCGCCCTGACCGATCACGAAATCGGCGGGACGCGCCTTCGGCAGTCCGTACCCCGCGCACAGGTTCATTATCACGCCGCCGTGGGTTATAACCGCGGCTTTCGTGATCTGATCGTGCATCATATCCTTGAATATCTCCTCCAGCCCGTCAAGACAGCGCAGAGTAAATTCCTCCATTGTCTCGCCGCCCGGAGCCTTCGCGTCAAACCCGCCCTTGAGCCATTCGGTGTACTCCGGCAGGTCTTCGAGCTCGTACTGCGTCTTGCCCTCGAACTCGCCGAAATCGCACTCGGCTATGTTGTCGATCTGCTTCACATATCGGTCCGGGTAGATGATGTCCGCCGTTTCGAGACAGCGTTTGAGCGGGCTCGAATAGACCTTCTGCACGTCGGGGTAGAGCCTGTCGTGGGCGTACCGCGTTATTGCGCAGTACCCCTCGTCGCACAGCGGCAGATCGGTGAGCCCGATGTATCGGCCTTCGAGATTGCCCTGTGTGATACCGTGGCGAATTAGATAGAGAGTATAATTTTTCATAGCGTCCTTTCCTTATCCTTTATTGCGTTATCCTGTGTGAAAAAAGCCAAAATATATTTAGTAACATTAACTTGTATGAAATCATATTAAGTGGTTAGTTGCGCGCTTTTTTTTTGTCGAAAATGCCACTTTACAAACAATTTACTTTATGTTAGAATAATCTTATAGTTTAAATCGTTTTCCCGGCTTTGTCCGGACAGCAATTTTACCCGCATTTCCGAAAGGTTTTGATCTAATGAATAAGGACTTCCCGAGAATTTTATCGCTTCTGCGCAAGGAGCGTCACATCAGCCAGAAAGCCGCTGCCGCCGATCTCGGTGTTGCACAGGCTTTGCTTTCCCATTATGAGAAAGGCAAGCGTGAGCCCGGACTTGATTTCCTTGTGCGCGTTGCAGACTACTACAACGTCTCCACCGACTACCTGCTCGGGCGTTCCGCGGTAAGCTCCGGAAGCATCATCACCGAGAGTGAGCTGCCGGACACGGAGCTGCAGGGCAAGGCTGCGAAGGCGGGCGACAACATCTCCGTCACAATGGCGAAGAAGCTGCTCATGAACAGCATAGACATAATCTACGACATACTCGGCAACATCAGCAATGCCCGTCTGAGCATGGCGGTAACATCTATTCTCGATCTTACCGTTTACAAGGTATTCAGGCTGATATTCCGCGCGAACAAGTCGAACACGCAGAATATGTTTGAGATACCGGACGAGCGTGCGTGTCACATTGCCGACGCGGGAATGCACCTTGCGGAAGCGGACATTTCCACTGTCACCAAGAATATCGACAACGTAAGCACGGAGATCTCCACGGTCCTTATCGAATCCCGCTATCCGAAGCAGTCTCCCGCGCTTCTGAGCCTCATCAAGAGCAGCGAAGCACAGCTGAAAAAGCTGCAATAATCGAAATTTCTGTTATATTCAACCGCCGGTGTGAACCACACATCGGCGGTTTTCTATTTAAACTTTCATTGCGTCTTCATAGACTTGTTTCAGTCTTTCGCCGACTTTGTCTATGCTCTTGTCCTCGACTGCCTTGTGACCGGCATCACGGAGAGAGGGGCGCCTGCCGGCGACGATATCAATGATATCCGTCTCGAATGCGCTGGTATCGAAGGATTTGTAGCAGTCCACGTCCTTTCTGAGCCAGTCGAACACCGGGATATCGCGGACGATGACGTTTGCGCGGGCGGCAAGGGCTTCGAGCAGCACGATACCCTCGGTCTCCTCGTAGGTGGGGAAGATATAGACATCGCAGCCGACATACGCTTTTTTCAGCTCGTCGGGCTGCACATAACCGGCGAATGTGAGGTTCGGGAGCTTTGTGCGCACCGCCTTGCGTATCTTGTGCGGTATCGAGATCATCGGGGTCTTGCCGAACCAGATGAATTTGTAATCCGGCATACGCTGTGCGAGCTCAACGAACGAGAGTATGCCCTTGCGCTGGAAGTAAAGACCCACCGCGATAACAACCTTATCGTCGTCTTTGAGCCCGAACTTCTGCCGGAACTCGGCTCTGTCGGTGTCCTTGGGCTCGTAGAACGAGAGGTCAATACCGTTCGATACGGCGTAGATCGGCTTTGTGATGCCGTAGCCGGTGAGCAGGCGCTTGGAATACTCGGTGGGCGTAACGATAACGTCACCGGTGTTGTAGCAGGAGATTATCCACTTCTTGAACAGCTTCGAGAACGCGTTCGCGAAGAAGAACGAATCGCGGAAATCCTCCTCGGTGGAGTGCGCGTGGTACACGACTTTCTTTCCCATTTTATGCGCTTTTTTCGCGAGCCGCTTTGACTTCATACCGAGCGTATTTATATGTACGATATCCCAGTCCTTGTCCTTCGGGTTTGTGGTAAACGGGATCCCGACGCTTTTCAGCGCTCTCTGCTGGTGCATTATCGCCCGCCCGAGACCGGAGATCTTGATGAGGTTCAGCCCCTCTGAATATAACAAAACTTTCATAACCTACCCCGCATATATGTATTAATATTGAACAATGAACAATGAATAATGAATAATGAATAATTGTTGTGTCTCGTTCGCCCTTTTATCGCCGCATCCGTGCGGCGTTTTGGGGCGAACGAGACATATCTGAATCGTGACGAAGGGAAAAGAACTGCTTTCCTTTTGATGTATTGTTCTGACAGGAAAAATTTCTTTCAAATCTCGTCGGTTTTTAAATCCGTCGCCGTAGGCGAATCCACAATTATTCACTATTCATTATTCATTATTTTTTCCGCGTTGTCCGTCGAAGACGAACAACGCGGAAAAACATCAGTATTCCATGCCGAGCCTGAGAGCCTTCATGTTGGCTTCGAGCTTGTCTGCCTTTTTCGGCGGGATGCACTTCTTCATTGCCTTTTCGATAACGGCTTCGTCGGTAAGACCGATCTCCTTTAAGAGCTTGCCGGCGAGGATTATGTTCGCCATGCCCTTGAGATCGTTCTCGTTAGCCATCTGAGTTGCGGGAACGTAGAAGCACTTGATGTCGGTGCGGTCCGAGGTGCCTTCAACGAGAGTGCTGTCGATGAATGCCATTCCGTCGGGCTTGACTGCGCCGATGAACTTGTCGAAGCTCGGAGTGTTCATAACGAGGAGCTCCGTGGGGTTGAGAATGAGGGGCGAGCCGATCGGAAGATCGCTGACGGTAACGGAGCAGTTGCAGGTGCCGCCGCGCATCTCGGGACCGTAGGACGGGAGCCACGAAACTTCCTTGCCGGCATACAGACCGACATAAGCGAGGAGCTTACCGGCAAAGAGGATACCCTGTCCGCCGAAGCCCGCGAGCAAAAATTCGTTAGTCATGAGTTTGCTCCCTCCTTATTTCTCACCGGAGCGTCTTTGTAAACGCCGAGCGGATAGTACGGGATCATATCGTTTTTCAGTCTCTCGATAGCCTTGACCGGAGTAAGTCCCCAGTTCGTCGGGCAGGTGGAGAGAACTTCGATAATGGAGAAGCCCTGCTTGTTTTTCTGGTATTCAAAGCCCTTCTTGATAGCGGCTTTTGCCTTGCGGATGTTTGCCGGGTCAATTACGGTAACTCTCTCCGCGAGAGCAACACCGTCGAGCTGCGAAAGCATTTCGCACATCTTTACCGGGAAGCCCTCAATATCGGTGTTTCTGCCGTAGGGCGTTGTCTGTGTCACCTGACCGGGAAGTGTCGTCGGAGCCATCTGTCCGCCCGTCATACCGTAGGTGGTGTTGTTGATGAAGATAACGGTGATGTTCTCGCCGCGTGTTGCAGCGTGGACTGTCTCCGCCGTACCGATAGCGGCAAGATCGCCGTCGCCCTGATAGGTGAATACGAACTTGTCGGGGTTTGCGCGCTTTATACCTGTTGCGACAGCCGGAGCGCGTCCGTGGGAAGCCTCCATCATATCGCAGTTGAAGTAGTCATAAGCCATAACGGAGCAGCCAACCGGACATACTCCTATTGTATCGCCCTCGATATCCATTTCGTCTATGACCTCGGCAACGAGACGGTGAACTATACCGTGTGTGCAGCCGGGGCAGTAATGCAGATATACGTCTGTGAGGGCATGAGGTCTCTTAAAATCGGGCATCAGTCATTACCTCCCATTTCCTTTATCTTTGCGAGTATCTCTGCGGGAGCGGGGATAACACCGCCTGTTCTTCCGAAGAACTCAACGGGCTTCGAGCAGTTGATCGCGAGCTTTACGTCGTCGATCATCTGTCCCATGGACATCTCGACAACGAGAACCTTCTTCGCGTTCTTTACAGCCGCGTTTATCTCATTTACCGGGAACGGATAGAGTGTTACCGGTCTGAATGCGCCCGCCTTTATGCCGAGCTTTCTTGCCTCATCGACAGCGGACTTTGCAAGTCTTGCAGTCGAGCCGTAAGCAACTACCACGATATCCGCGTCGTCGCAGTAATCCGCGACAGCCTGTGTCTCGGTCTTTTCGATCTCGGCGTATCTCTCGTAGCGCTCGCGTACTGTGCGTTCGAGCTCGGGAGCCTGTAAGTAGAGGGAGTTGATGATGTTGTGCTTTCTGCTGTTCTTGTGACCGTTCGCAGCCCACGGCTTATTGGAAGCGTCCGCCATAACGATCTCCGCGTCGTCGAACGCAACGGGCTCCATCATCTGACCGAGCAGACCGTCCGCGAGAACGACAGCGGGCATTCTGTACTTGTCCGCGAGATCGAAAGCCTTGGTTACGCAGTCAGCCATTTCCTGAACGGTAGAGGGAGCGAGTACGATGATGTGGTAATCGCCGTGACCTACGCCCTTTGTGATCTGGTAGTAGTCCGCCTGTGAGGGCTGGATACCGCCGAGACCGGGGCCTCCGCGCATTACGTCGATGATAACGCAGGGCAAGTCTGCGCCCGCGATATAGGAGATACCCTCGGATTTAAGGGAAATTCCGGGTGACGACGAAGATGTCATACATCTGATACCGGAGCCAGCGCAGCCGTAAACCATGTTTATTGCCGCGACTTCGCTCTCTGCCTGGAGGAACACGCCTCCTACCTTGGGCATACGCTTCGAGAGGTAAGCGGCGATCTCTGTCTGGGGGGTGATCGGGTAGCCGAAGAAGCACTTGCAGCCCGCTCTGAGCGCTGCTTCCGCGAGGGCTTCATTTCCCTTCATCAAGCTCTTTTCAGCCATTATTTCTTACCTCCTGTTACTGTGATAGCGCAGTCCGGGCACATCATTGCGCACATTGCGCAGGCGATGCACGCATCGTCATCGGTGCAGTGTGCGGTGTAGTAGCCCTTCTTGTTCAGCTTTTCCTGTTGTATTTCGACTATCTTCTTGGGACAGGCTGTTACGCACAGCCCGCAGCCCTTACAGCGGTCGAACTCAACTTCCATTTTTGCCATTGACCATACTTCCTTTCTTTTTATTTTGATTTATTTTGGCATTGTGTTGGCTTTTATTGAGGGTATCTCTGCCCGCCGCAGGCGGGATCGGATACGTTTTACTCAATTATTCCCATAGGTTTTTGACGCAGCGCCGTATCGTGTACGGTTCGGGTGCTTCGTCCGGCATAGCGTCCGCGACTGCGCAGGTTGCACGCAGCGGCAGCCCAGCGAGCCTTGCGGTTTCTTCCGCGAAGGGCAGGGAAGCGAGCACCGTGTCGGCTGTCGTTTCCGCACCGAGGGAGGAGTTGTTGACGATACCCGTGTGTGCAAGCCCGCAGGAATACTCGATCTCGCGC
Organism: Ruminiclostridium sp.; assembly: GCA_017395555.1. Taxonomy (GTDB): domain Bacteria; phylum Bacillota; class Clostridia; order Oscillospirales; family Ruminococcaceae; genus Ruminiclostridium_E. Next base: position 11,719 of record JAFPUE010000081.1, read on the forward strand.
ATTACCTGCACGGCTTCGGCGGGCTCTTTGGTGAGATAGCGGTATCTGTTGATGACGTAAAGCATATCGGTGCTCTCGCAGGCGGTGATGACCGGTGCGAAACGCCCGAGCGCCTTTGCTCCCTCGTCGTCGCCGCCAACGTCGATAATGACGCGTCCGCCGGCTGCGAGTATGCTTTCGAGCGGGATATTGAGCGACGGGATATCGAGGTTTGAGTTCGCGTAAACGGGCGCGTAAAGGTCAATGCCCTTCTGCGCGAACGGCTTTTCAAAGTCCGCTGTCCTGAAATATGGGTTCACGATATCGAGATCGATAACGGTGCATTTTTCGCCCCGCTCTGCCGCGTCGAGTGCGAGGTTGACCGCGAAATTGGTCTTTCCCGCGCCGTAGTGACCGGTGATAACGGTAAGTCTTGCGTGTTCCAAGCGTCTGTCCTTACATTCCGAGGAAGCTCAGCAGCGATGTTGCGGCAGCGGAGCCGTACTGGTAATTCTCTGCGTATTTTTCGAGGTAATCGCCGAGACCGCCTGCCATGGAGCCGATTATGCCCATAAGTACGAACCACAGGACTATGCCGAGCACTAACGAGATAACCTCAACGATGAGCATAGCCTTGCAGTAATTCTTTCTGCTCTCGGGACCGTCGCCGAAGCCCCAGATAAAGAGGAAAATGAGGCTTATGATACCGAAGAAGGTGGTAACGATGATCGTGAGCACCCACTTGCCGAGCGACATTTCCTCGGAAGGCTTCTGTATAGGTGTTGCGTAGGGGTTGTTATAAGTATTTGTGTAATTTGCGGGGGAGGAATAGCCCTCGTTTCTGCCGAAGGAGTTATCGGGACCCGCGTTGTAGATACCCTGAGCGGGCTGAGTGGGCTGACCCTCGGGCGGGATATTGGAGACATTCTCACCGCAGCGGGTGCAGAAGCGCTCATCGTCCATGAGGAAATTGCCGCATCTTGTACATCTTTTAGCCATAATATAGTTCCTTTCTCCGAAAAAGATTTTTTCAATAGGAAATGGTACAATATATAATAACATATTTTTTCGGAAAAATCAATCTTTTTGCAAAAAATAGTTTTTGGCTTGCAAAAATGGCGGCTTTATGGTAAGATTAATAAGGAGAAAAGTATTGGATTTGCACACTGGAGTCTTCGCCAGCCCGTTTAGCTATTCTCTGCTGTTTTCGCAATGAAATATCGCCAACCCCCAGCGGGGAACGCCCCGCGGCGTTTTGCGTAGCGACACTCTTCTATGGGCGGGTGCCATTGCACGAAGCAATGGTAGTGGCCGTCAAGAGCGCGCACGATGCGCGCATATAAAACGGCAACGACAGCACACTCGGTTAGCTTTACTCTGCTGTTTTCGCAATGAAATATCGCCAACCCCCATTCATTTCTTGCAGAGCGACCCACTGATGTATCTTAGAAATACAGCAGTCGCCCGCGCCGGCTTCGGCGCCGCCGCCCGCGTAGGGCAAAAAAATCTCAAGCGAAGCGACCTCTCTCTCCTAAACGCGTCCTTGGATCCAAGGTGAAACCTTGGCCTGGTCTGGCGCGGAGCGGCCAGCAGGGCTTGGGACAGAGTCCCAAACAGC
>JAFPUE010000082.1 GCA_017395555.1 Ruminiclostridium sp.
ACTGTCCGCAAAGAACGGGCTCGGAAATGATTTCCTCGGCTGGACAACACTCCCTGCCGACTATGACAAGGAAGAATTCGCAAGGATCAAGGCAGCGGCTGAAAAAATAAAGAAAAACAGTGAAGTGCTGCTCGTAATCGGTATCGGCGGTTCGTATCTCGGAGCAAGAGCGGTTATCGAGGCTATAAAGTCAAGCCTTTACAACTCACTCAAAAAGGATACCCCCGAGATCTACTTTATCGGCAACACCATAAGCCCCACCTATCTTAATGAAGTGATCTCGCTCGTTGAGGGCAGAGATTTCTCGGTAAACATCATCTCGAAGTCCGGCACCACCACCGAGCCCGCTCTCGCATTCAGAGTATTCAGAAGCCTGCTTGAAAAGAAGTACGGCGCAGAGGGTGCAAAGGAGCGCATTTTCGCGACTACCGACGCAAAGAGAGGAACGCTCAAGGAGCTTTCCGACAAGAACGGCTACGAGACATTCGTTATCGCCGATGACGTAGGCGGAAGATTCTCTGTTCTCACGGCTGTTGGTCTTCTCCCGATAGCTGTTGCGGGCTGCGATATAGACGCTCTTATGAACGGCGCGGCTGCGGCTATGAACGACTACAACGATCCCGATATAACCAAGAATGACTGCTATAAATACGCTGCATTAAGAAATATACTGTACCGCAAGGGCAGAGCTGTGGAAATGCTCGTAGCTTACGAGCCCTCATTCGCTATGATGAACGAGTGGTTCAAGCAGCTCTACGGCGAGAGCGAGGGCAAGGACGGCAAGGGTCTCTTCCCGGCAAGCGCTGTGTTCTCGACAGATCTCCATTCCCTCGGTCAGTTCATTCAGGACGGCTCGAACATACTCTTCGAGACCGTTGTACAGTTCGGTAAGGCACAGAAGGATTTCTACATAGAGAAGGATCCCGTGAACGGCGACGGACTCAACTTCCTCGCGGAGCAGAATATGTCCGTTGTAAACCGTAAGGCGTTTGAGGGAACCGTTCTCGCACATACGGAGGGCGGCACGCCCAATATCGTGCTCGAAGTACCGGAGCTCAATGAATACGAGATCGGATATATGATCTACTTCTTTGAGAAGGCGTGCGCGATATCCGGATATATGCTCGGAGTAAATCCGTTCGATCAGCCCGGCGTTGAGAGCTACAAGAAGAATATGTTCGCTCTTCTCGGGAAGCCCGGCTATGAGGACAGAAAAGCCGAGCTCGAAGCAAGGTTAAATTGAGCCGAAGCGGCTCTTAAAACCGGCGAAAGCCTATAAAACAATCAAACAAACGGAGGACATTATTATGGTAAAATTAATCGCAGGCAAAAAGGGAGCGGGAAAAACGAAGCTGCTCATCGAGGCGATCCATAAGGCTGAAAAGGAGAGCAAGGGCAATGTTGTCGCTATCCAGTACGGTTCTTCCCTGAACGTTGACATTTACCACAAGATCCGCCTGATCAATATCGAGGATTACAAGATCAATGACTACGATGATATGTATGGCTTCATTGCCGGTATGCTTGCATCTAACTACGATATCACTGATATCTTCATTGACGGTACTCTCAGGATCGTCGGACGTGATCTCGAAAAGGTTGGAAAGATGCTCGACAGAATATCCCTTATCACGGAAAACGTGACTGTAACATTCACGATTTCCGCTGAATCTGCGGATTTCCCCGAGGCAGTGAAAAAATATCTCTGATAGCTATTGACAAATAAGGATATTTATGCTATAATATCAATCGTGCCGATTTTGGTGCGCCGATTGGTGCATTAAGTCATAAATATCGTAGAATTAAGGGAGGTGCGAATAATGGCAGTTCCGAAGAGAAAAGTATCGAAGGCAAGACGTGACAAGAGACGTTCACAGGTATGGAAGTTATCTGCACCTGCTTTTTCACGCTGTGACAACTGCGGCGAGCTCAAGCTTGCACATAGAGTTTGCGGCAACTGTGGTTATTACAAGGGTAAGGAAGTCATCGCTCACAGCGAGGCTTAAATACCGGAAAGTCTTTACGCAGGATCAAGCAGCGATGCCGGAAGGCGTCGCTGCTTTTCTCTTTTTCCGATTCTCGACATATCTATAGGTCTCTGTGGTCTATGTGACTGTCGTTATGTCCGGAGAATATCTGATCTCCGTGTAACGGGTCAAGGGTCCAGCGTCACGCTGGCGCGATCCAGCCGCGTAGGCTGGCGCCGTCCGCGTAGGACACAGCGCGTAAGCGCAGAAGGGAGGTGCTCGAAACTGTGGCAGTTGTTATAACATCGGTAACACCGCGTTCTCCTGCGGCAAAGGCGGGGGTGAAAGCCGGCGAGACACTTGTCGGCATAAACGGACACGAGATAAACGATGCGCTCGACTACGGCTTCTACTGCTATGAACGCACACTTCAGCTCGATCTCGGCACCCGAACTGTCAAGGTGCGCAAACGCGACGATTACGACGATATCGGTCTGAATTTCGAGACCTACCTTATGGATAAGAAGCACTCCTGCCGTAACAAGTGCATATTCTGCTTTATCGATCAGCTCCCGCCGGGTATGCGCGAGACGCTGTATTTCAAGGACGACGACAGCCGCCTCAGCTTCCTTCAGGGCAGTTATATCACGCTTACGAATATGACCGACGCGGATATCGAGCGCATTATAAAAATGAAGCTCAACGTCAATGTTTCCGTGCATACGACAGATCCGGAGCTGCGGAAGAAGATGTTATGCAATCGCTTTGCCGGAGATGTTCTGCGGTATATAAAGCAAATGGCGGACGGCGGTATCACAATGAACTGCCAGATCGTTCTCTGCCGCGGCTGGAACGACGGCGAGCATCTGCGGCGCACCCTGTCCGATCTTACCGCACTGTGTCCTGCCGTACAGAGCATAGCGGTAGTGCCGTTCGGTGCGACGAAATACCGCGAGGGGCTGCCGGATATCGCGCTGCACGACGAAAGCTCGGCGGGCGAAGCCGTGGATATAATCGAGAGCTTCGGTGATATGCTGCTCGAAAAGTACGGCGAGCGTATCGTTTATCCCGCGGACGAGCTGTTCCTGACTGCTCACAGACCCATACCGCCCGGAGAATACTACGGCAGCTATGACCAGTACGAGAACGGAGTCGGGATGTGGGCTTACCTGCGGGACGGCTTCGAGGAAGCGCTGGCGGATACCGACGGCGACGACAGAGAGGGCACGGTGACCTGCGCCACGGGAGTGCTCGCTGCTCCGCTGATAAAGGAGCTCGCGGACAGGCTCACGGAGAAATTCCCGAATGTCACGGTCACGGTCTATGCCGTCAGCAACAGCTTTTTCGGCGAGACCGTAACGGTAGCCGGACTAACGACGGCTTCCGATCTTATAAAGGTACTCAGCCCCCATATCGGCAGCCTCGGCAGCCGTGTGCTGATACCACAGGCAATGCTCAAAGCGGACGAGGACATATTCCTTGACGATATTTCCCTCGACGAGCTTTCGGACAGGCTCGGAGTGCCTGTGATCCCCGTCGGAGAGGAGCCGGAGGAGCTTATCTCGGCAATTATTGACAAAAATAATTTTATATAAACGACAAGAAACGACACATTTCAACATTTTGTAGAACTGCACAAAACCATTTTACTATCAGTATATTCACACCCTCGATAACAGACTTTTCCACAAAATTCCGGGTTACAGTGACGTTACGATGTAAATAAATCAGTCACATTGCACAAGTTTCAACAGTTTTGTTTATTTGACTTTACAAAAAATGGGCGGTATAATTCAAAAGAAAGGTCAATAATGATTATTGAAGTCAGACAAACTGTATCGGAAACAAGACCCGAAAGGAGGGAGCTGTATGCTGAAAACGCTGTATTCAAGAAACGGCGGGGCCGTAACCGGAAAAGCCGCTGTAATTCTGTCTGTTATCATGGTATTCACCGCGGTATTCTCTGTCGGAGCGGGAAAGTATGTCGGCTCGCTCAATCAGGCTTCCGTGACAGATAACGGAAATACAGTCAGAAGGTTTACAAGCGCACAGACGATCGAGGCATTCATCGACGAGCTCAAACTCGAAATATCGCCCTTTGACCATATAAAGGATAACGGCACCGACGCACGCGGCTTCTACAATGTGGAAATAGAGCACGCAGTACCGCTCACGATCACCGCCGACGGCAAGACCGTGACAACATACGCTGCCGGAATAACGGTAAGCGAGCTGCTTGAACGTGACGGCATCAAGCTCGGCATATATGACACCATGAACTTCCCCGAGGATACGACAGTATTTGAGGGAATGGAGCTTGAGATCACAAGAATTGAATTCAGAAGCGAAACAAGAACCGTAACCACTCCCTATGAAACGGAGTATGAAGATACGCCCACGCTCAAGAAGGGCGATACAAAGCTGATGCAGGCAGGTGTTGACGGCACCTCCGATGTTATCATCACAGATAAGTACATCAACGGAGTATGGGACTCCAGCGACATCGAATATCTGAACGTGGTTGAGCCTGTGACCGAGATAATTGCCCGCGGAACAGCACTCGCCGATCCCGTAAGCAAGCGTCAGGGCAACTTCACACTTGACGAAAACGGTCTGCCCACCGAGTACGAATATGTACTGTACGGCAAGGCTACTGCATATACCGCCCGTGACGGACACGGTACATACAGCGGAAGACCGCTTGTTGTAGGTTCCGTTGCAGTCGATCCCGAGGTCATTCCCTTCGGCTCCGAGCTTTATATAGTATCCCGTGACGGCACTCACGTTTACGGCTATGCTATCGCCTCCGACACAGGCGATCTCACCGAGGCGGGCGTTCTTGTGGATTGCTTCATGGGACGCACCGAAGAGCATTACGGCGATGCCTGTCGTTGGGGCGCGCAGTTCTGCGACGTTTACGTTCTCAAAGAGGGTAACAACACCGTTCTCTGGAGAGACGGATATGTTTCATAAGAATATTTAAGAGCTCTTGAAGATTTCAAGAGCTTTTATTTTTTAGAATTTCTTTGATCCTGCCGGACGGCGCAACGATCAGGCCGCAGCTTCTGTTTTGCTTTACTCATAGCAAATACTAACGGCACCGCAGTCAATTGCGATGCCGTTCTTTTGTATTAATTCCTCATACCTGAGCATTTTTCCACTTTTGCGTCTCAAAGAATGTATCTATCGAATCCATTATCTGATACTTATCCATAGTTTTGAGCAGATATCCCTGCGGCTTCATTGCCATGACCTTCATAACGCTCTGCCTGTCGGAGTTTCCGGTAAGAAAGATTATCGGCACCTGCGCAGACTCCGGTTCGCTCCTTATCATTTCCATTACCTGCGGTCCGGGGGTTATCGGCATATCATTTTGTCATTCTCCGTACAGATATCTTTAGTCCCCTGTATTCTTCAATCAAGATATTTATGCTTCAGCTCCGTTATATCACCGGCAGACAGCCCGCATATCGCCCTGACATACTCCGTGACCGAGCCGTACTCCACGTTCGCCCGCGAAAAAATATACCCGAGCGTATGCGCAAAAACGCCCTTCGAGAGCATATATTCCGCAAATATAGTCTCATCCGGGACACCGAGCAGTGAAAGCAGCAGTGCCGACGCGACTCCCGCTCTGTCCCTGCCGCGAACACTGTGGAACAGCACAGGGCGCTCTTCATCATATTCGAGCAGCAGTCTGAAAAACTTCCCGTATGACTTTACAGCCGTCCCGCCGAACATTATGCGGTAATAGAGGTTTGTTGTGCTCTCCGGCGGCACATCTTCAAAAAAGTACGTTTGCTTCGGGTCGTCAAGCAGCGGCAGATTTAAATACTGCGCACGAAGCCCGGACGGCTCAGGTATTCCCGCTGCCTCACCCGGCGAACGCAGATCGACGACAACGCCCACGCGAAGCGTATCGTTAAGCAGCATTATATCCTCTTTGCCCGCGGCAGAAAGCTGCCCCGAGCGTATCAGCCTGCCCGGCTTTACCTTTTTGCCGTTAGCGCTTTTGATACCGCCGAGCTCCCTTGCGTTCTCCACGCAGAAAAGACCTATGCTCTGCTCGTCCGGCCGTAATTGCTGAATTTTATTGTGTTTTTCGTAATTAGCCTGTTTCATTGTGTACCCTCGCCCCGTGTCCGGTATCGGTAAGCAGTAAAGAATGGATTTTTGCAATACTTACCGCATTATGTTATAGTTAGTTTTATTATACCATACAAAGTGTTACCAGACCGTTACTGGAAGCGCCGCTTTTGTGACAAACAGGTGAAAATATGATAAAACTTTTGTGAAACAGGTTGACTTTAATACTAAACAGGGCAAACGGAAAGTCTGTACATAAAAGAACCAGTCTCCCGACATTGTGACTGCAGAGAGTATTTATCTGCCGGGGACGGGTGAATTTTCAAACAGGCTCTTGTCGGTCAGAGTTATCCTTGCCGTTGTGCCCATATCCGAGGCTATTATTTCGAGAATGCCGCAGTTAAGCCCGTCAAGCCTTGCCCTGACATTGCTTATGCCGATACCCTTGCGTCCCTGCTGCTTCTCGGTAAGGTTGCTGCTGCCGGAACCGTCGTCGATCACCTCAATAACTACGGTGTCGGCTCCGTAGAACGTCCGCAGCCTCACCGTGCCGCCCTCGGCGTAGGTGCCGACACCGTGGCGCACCGCATTCTCAACAAGCGGCTGAACGGAAAGTGCGGGCAGCAGAAAGCCGTCGGCTTCGATCTCATACTCGATGTTGAGCCTGCTGCCATAGTTTTCCTTTTCGAGAGCGAGATACGCTTCTATATTGCTCATTTCCTTCTCGAACGGTATCAGGCTGACATTTCCGAGCGCCTCAAAATTTGAACGCAGATAACGCGAGAAATTCGAAAGGCTGTCATATATCTCCGGGTAGTCCTTGCACCGCGCACGCAGCGCCATTAGCGAGTTTGTAATGAAATGCGGCTGTATCTGCGCCGTGAGCAGAGCGTTCTTGCTGTGTTCAAGTTCGAGCTTGCTCTCGGTGAGCTGCCGCTGCATGGTCTCCTTATCTCTTACACCGTTTATCAGCATATCCGATCTGAACTTCTCATACATAACGAATATGATCAGCACCGTGATAGAAACGGAGATGTTGTTGATGCTTATTCCGCTGTAAACGAAGTTTATCAGAAAAGCGATAAGCGGCAGCACTCCTGCCGTCACGCAAATCCGCAGAAAGAAGCGGTCAATTATTTTGCGGGTAAGGAATATCACGGCAATAATGAAAACAAACGATATGATCGTTGCAAAATACCAAACGCCGTAGAGCACGCCGCGGTTATAGTGGTTATACTCGTCAAAGTAGTAGAGCGCACCGGTGAAAGGTGTAGCGATAAGCAGTATGACGCAGGGTATATGCAGACACTGGACTGCCGTTGTGAGGTGTTTCAGCCAGTTCATACCGTTTTTGGCCGCAACCTGCGTTTTTATCAGCTGCAGAAAAAACAGAGTCTGGAACGCGCCGACTGTGAAATAACAGAATGCCGACGCAGCAAACATCATAAAACCTTTGTCAGAGGTGTCACCGGAGCTTGCGGTACAGAAAATGTCAAACAGATCATAAAGAAAAACCGCTATGTAAAACACGAGTATCTCATTGGTAAGCGGCACTTTTACATCGTACGCTTCCCCTATCTTATCGGGATGACTGCGTATTATCATCATTACGATCATTATCAGCAGGAATACCGCGTTCCAGCACTCGATTGTCAGCAGCATGAACGACGGTATGCCTATACGGGCTGTTAATTCTTCCATTTGATTATCCTTTGGGCTTTTTTATTATTATAACATATAAATAGTAAAATAACAATAGGAAAAGAGGTCAAAAAAAGATGAGATCACCCCGAAGCTATCCGGGGCACTTTCATCTATTTCTGTTTCCTTCTCCTATTGCAATTTTCTTCTTTATATGATATAAGCGGGGAGCGCCCCGCGGTGAAAGCTATCCGGGGTACTTTCATCTATTTCTGTTTCCTTCTCCTATTGCAATTTTCTTCTTTATATGATATAATTTAATATGATAATTTTTGCTTCGGGGAGGAAGTAAATGATCACTCTTACAGTTGACGATCAGCCGTCAGTGACCGATCTTATGAAGGCGATGCTTGCCAAGATAGACTACAAAGGCACACACCTTACCGCAAATGACCCGCGAAAAGCGATAGAAATGATAACACCGGATGTGCAGATATTGTTTCTTGATATTGAAATGCCCGGTATGAACGGCATTGAGGCGGCAAAGGAGATACAGAAGCGCTGCCCGAGGCTCAACATAATTTTCATAACCGGACACACCGAATACAGCCTTGAGGCTCACGGCGTATTCCCGAGCGGATTTATCACAAAGCCTATCGACGAGCAGGATATAATGACTGTGCTGCAGAATCTGCGCTTTCCCGTAGATATGCCGAAATCGCCGGTCACCGTGACGTGCAGCCCGTTCGGCGTGTTCGTGGAAGGCGAACCGTTCGATTTCAAGCGCGACCGCACCATTGAGCTTTTCGCGTATCTCGTTTACAAAAACGGGACGTTCTGCACCACGGGCGAGCTGCTCGGTATCCTCTGGGACGGCAGTATCGACAAGGACGGACATCTGCGGCAGCTGATTAAGGATATGCGCGACTGCCTGAAAGAGATCGGCGCGGAAATGCTGATACTGAAAAAATACGGAAAGATAGCGGTAGATATACGAACGCTGGAGTACACCGGCAATCTTCCGGATATCGCGGAGGAATTCCGCTGGATATGATTTCATCAAACCGTCACATAATTTTCATCATTTTGTCACATAGTTCTGCTTCCCAGTAACGGTCTGGTAACACTTTGTTTGATATAATAAAATGTACAATATGCAGCTGAATTAAAGACAAAGCACTGAAGAATCCGAAAAACAGTGTTTACATCACGATAAGTGAGGTGCGCAATGATACATACGGATACTTTTAAAAAAATAGCGGAAGCTCTGCTTACGGATTATTCGATCGTTTATTACGTTGACGCGGTCACGGGAGAATACCGTCGTTATTCGGTGGATCCGAGAGTCAACTCGATGCGTCTCGGACTTGAAGGTGCGGATTTCTTCGGTGATATGATCAGGTTTGCCGACAACGTCGTTTATGAAGAAGACCGAGAAGCCTTCAAAAATAAGCAGAACAAGGAAGCTGTGCTCCATGCGGTGAGCATGAACGTTCTCCCCCGTTTCGAGTACAGGGTCATGATCGACGGCAAACCTGTCTGGCACACTGCAAGGATAATACGCGGTATAAACCCGGACGAGAATGACTACTTTGTGTACGGGATAATTAATATTGACAAAGAAGTCCGCGAGCGCTTTGAAATTGAAAAAATGAAAAAAGAACGCGAGTTATATAACCGCATAGCGGAAGGACTCGCCTCTAACTATGACGTTATATACTATGTGAATATGGCAGACAAAAGCTATGTCGGCTATACCACCAATAACATCTACGGTACGTTTCATGTTGAAGACGAGGGTGATGATTTCTTCGCCAGCGCGCCGAAAAACGCGAGCCAAATTGTACACCCGAATGATTACGAGAAATTTGTGACCACGCTTGACAGAGACAATATCATAACCCAGCTCAGCAGAAAAAGGAAGATAGGTCTGGATTACCGCATGATCGTTGACGGGGAAATGAAGTACACAAGGTTTACCGTTATGTGGGCGGGAAACAAGAGACATGTGGTTATCTGTGTCGAGAATATCGACTCCGAGATACGCAGGGAGAAGGAATACCTGAAAGCGCTGAACTCCGAAAAGGAGCTCGCACGACGCGACGATCTTACGGGAGCGAAAAACAAGACCGCGTATCTTGAGCTTATCCATTCCGTGCAGGATAATATCGACAACGGTATCAACTATCTGACATTTGCCATTGTCGTCTGTGACATAAACGGCCTTAAACAGATAAACGACACCGAAGGACATCAGGTAGGTGACGAGTATATAAAGACCTGCGCAAAGCTGATATGTGATGTTTTCACACACAGCCCCGTGTTCCGTATTGGCGGAGACGAGTTCGTCGTGTTTATCCGCGGCGGTGATTACGCGATCAAGGGTAACCTTTTCGACAAGCTGCGCCATGAAGTGCTGAAAAACCGCTATATTCCCGGCATGCCCATTATAGCGTCGGGAATGTCGGCGTATGACCCTTCTGTCGATAAGAGCGTATCGGAGGTATTTGACCGTGCCGACGCTATGATGTACGAAAACAAGAAAGAGCTCAAACGCGGAGATACCCCGAGGTAATTAAACTGCATACCGGTCTGTTACATAACAGAAGCAGATTATATAAATGGCAGAGCGGCTTTGATCACCTTTGATCTGATCATCAAATACCCGTAAATCAAAATCATTCATATTATAACAGGCGCACAAACCGATGTCCGTGCGCCTGTTCTTATATTATTTATCTTACATTTGAATCTCGTCACGATTCAGATACGTCGGCGGAGCCGACTCCACCATTATTCACTATTCATTATTCATTCTTCACTATTCATTACTTCCGTATCCCGAAAGGAATGCGAGGACGAATACCGTAGGTGAGTTCCAGTAGATCGTAACTTCGTTGAGCGAATAGCAGTCCTTGTGGTCAACAAAACACTTCATAGGCGGTGTGTTTCTCGGTATCAGAGAAGCCGCGTAAGGGTCATCAAGATTACGGTTCGGGCCGCCGATAACAAGTCCCGGTATGCTCTCCTCAATGCCGTCGGCTTCCGACGGACGATAATGCGGGGAACGGCAGCGGTACTCGCCCGTACCGGTGACATAGCTTATTCCGAGCGGGTTCCTTCCGAGCAGAACGTGCAGCTGTTCCTCGATATATCCGTAAAACTCATTGTTGCCCGTAAACATAGCCGCAAGTATGAACTTCATCGCGTGCTGCATGAGCACCATATTGCTGCCCCAATAGTAGTCCCAGTCCTCCATTGACGCACCGTAGCCGCTGTTTTTCGACTTGTCGCGCAGCCAGTATGCTTCGTTCGAGAACTGCTCCTTCAGTGCAGACGCGATCGAGTTTTCCCTACCCTCACGCTCGCAGAGGATATACGCGAGCGAGCCGAGACCGCCTATCACGCTGTAACCGAGTGCCACACGCACATAGTCATCGCGTTCAAAGCCTTCATTGTACATCTTGACAAAGTCCGCCGAATAGCGCTTGTCGCCCGTTAGCGTGAACATCTCCGCCGCCGCCCAGTACCGGTTGTCAACGTCGTTCGTCTCGGCGTAAAGTCCGGTGTCGCAGCCTCTCGGGTTCCAGAATCCGAGAAAATCGGGGTTTTCTTCAAGCCATTTATATGACAGCTTCGCAGCCTTCGCGAGCCTGTCCGAGAAAGCCTTGTCAAACGGGCGGTAAATGCCTGCCGCGAGCGCGCACACCGCGCACACATCGGCCGTAGCCATAGAGCTTACCGGGAACACATACAGCGGTTCCTTGTCGTCCTCCGGCATTATGAACGGAGCGTGGCGCATCGTCGTTGCCTTGTGGTACACGGAGCCGTCCGCGCGCTGCATTTTGAGCAGCCATTCAAGCTCGTACTTTATTTCGCTCAGGATGTCGGGAATGCCCGAACCGCTTTCGGGTATGTTAAGGTCAAGCTCGTCAAACGCCTTCGGAAACAGCTTGTACGCGTAAAGAAGCTGTGCGCAGGCGCAGGCTCCCGCCGTAACGTATCTGCCGTAGTCTCCCGCGTCGTGCCAGCCGCCGCTGACATCAAGCTTTTCCTCTGTTCCGAATATGGTAGCCTCGGAGGTATGACACGCTTCATGCGCATACTCCCCGGCGTATTTTTCATCGAGCGCACAGCCGCACCTCAGATAATAGAACGCTTTTGTGGTATCGCGGAACAGCTTGTTATACACGCCCTTGCCTATCCGGAAAAGCGCGGAGGTCATTCCGCCGGCTTTGATACGGTAGCTACCGCTTCTGTTGAAGGCCGAAAAATCCGCTGTATATACATCGTCCCCGGAGCACGCGTCCATTCCGTAATGGCTGACAGCACCCTCAAAGTGCTTCTCGCCGTTCTCGTCAACTATCGAGAACATATCCGAGGGAAATGTAAGTACCGCGGTCTTACGGCTTCCGGGAAGATATCCCGCCTGATCCACGAATATCTGCGGTCTGTCGTCCGGAATAGTGTTCTTTCCGTCAAAGAAAACATTGCTCATAGCGTATATCCCCTCCTTTGGCATACTGCCGTATCTTAAATTATAACACTTTTTTTACATAAAGTCAACCTTGTTTATTGGTTTTAATGTCTGTAATATTAATATGTGCGCCGAATTTTCGGCAGGACAGAAAAAAGTTTTTAATTAAGTAGCATTATCAGGATTGGAGTTTGCGGGTAATTTTTCACACAATCTTCAAATAAAGTTTAAGTTGATTTTAAGTTAGATGATTATAATAAAGACATAGAAACAAACACAGACCGGTGCTGCCGGAAAAATAAAGGAGTATAATATGGATATAACAACTTTCAAAAGAGCCGAGATAAAATTCCTCGTGACGGCATCACAGCGGGCAATGCTCGAAAAGGCGTTCGCGCAGCGCATGATACCCGACGAGCACGGGGAAAGCACTATATGCAACATCTACTGCGACACCCCGGACTTCCGGTTGATACGCAGATCACTCGAAAAGCCCGTATATAAGGAAAAGTTCCGCATACGCAGCTACGGCAGAGTAAAAGAGGACGGCAAGGTGTTCATGGAGCTTAAAAAGAAGTACGACGGCATAGTTTACAAGCGCCGCATATCTCTCACGCAGGCTGATGCCGTGGATTACATAAACGGCTGCGAGGCGCTCCCGAAGGACGGTCAGATCGAACGCGAGATAGACTACTTCGTGAAGTTTTACGGCGGTCTGGTACCGGCAATGTACATCTGCTACGACAGAAGCGCATACTTCTGCGAGGAGGACCCGGGGCTTCGCGTAACGTTCGACAGAAACATACTCTGGAGAACGGAAAATGTGAGTCTCACATCACGGCCTTCCGGCAGACAGATCTTAAAGCCCGGTCAGTCGCTTATGGAGATAAAATGCGCGGGGGCAATACCGATGTGGCTGGTTGAGCTGCTGAGCAAGGGCGGGATAAGACAGATATCCTTCTCGAAATACGGCACCGCATACACGACGATGATAAGAGAAATGAACGAAAGGGGCGTTTACTGTGCTTGACAATATATTCGGAAACATCTTCACCGCCGAAACGGCGCAGACACTGGAGCTCGGCAGCTTCATGATCTCGATAGGAGCGGCTCTGGTGCTCGGACTTATAACAGCGGTATTCTACACATACAGATCGACATACAGCAAGGGCTTTGTCGTAACGCTCGCCACACTTCCGGCTGTGGTGGCGGCGATAATAATGATGGTAAGCGGAAGCCTCGGCGCAAGCGTCGCGGTGGCGGGAACCTTCTCACTCGTAAGATTCCGCTCGGCTCCCGGAAGCGCAAAGGAGATCGCGGCTATATTCCTCGCAATGGCATCGGGACTTGCCTGCGGAATGGGATACCCCGCATACGGCGCGGTGTTCACGGCAATAATGTGCATCGTGAGCCTTATTTACACGGCGACGGGATTCGGCGAAAAGAAGAATATCGAGCTGCGCAGAACACTCTGCGTGACCGTACCGGAGGACCTGAACTACGGCGAGATCTTCGACGATATAATGAACAAGTACACCTCCGAATGGAAGCTCATGAAGGTCAAGACAACAAACCTCGGAAGCCTCAACAGACTGACCTATGACATCGTGTTCAGGGAGAACTGCTCCGAGAAGCCCATGATAGACGAGCTTCGTACAAGAAACGGCAACCTTGAGATATCCGTCGGCAGACAGAGCGCGGACAGCACCGCGGAACTGTGATAAAGCCGGCAAAAAAGGAGCGATCAATATGAAAAAAACTATGGCATTATCTATACTTCTTGCTTCCTGCCTTATAATGACAGCCTGCTCGGACGATCACGGCGCGGGTCAGCAGACGGAAACACAGGCGGCAACCGAAAAGACCGAAAGCACATCGGCCGCTGCCGCGAGCACGACAGCGATCTCCGCCAATATGTCGGCAAGCACCGAAAGCACGATCTCGGCGGACGATATGTTCACCTCGCGCGACTTTGAAGTGGGGTATTCCGACGCTGCGGTCATAAAGCTGTCCGACAGCGGAACTTCCGCGGAAGGCAGCGGAGTTACCGTAAACGGGAACATAATCACGATAACCGAAAAGGGCTCCTACGTTTTCAGCGGTACTCTCACCAACGGGCAGATCGTCGTTGACGCAGAGGACGCGAAGGTGCAGATAGTGCTCGATGGCGCTTCGGTCACAAGCAGCGGCAGTGCGGCGCTGTATATAAAGAACGCGGATAAGGTATTCGTGACCACCGCAGCAGGCAGCACGAACAGGCTCGCTTCGACAGGCGAGTATTCCTCCGACGGCGAAGAGAACATCGACGGCGCTGTATATGCCAGGGACGATATCACCTTCAACGGCAGCGGCTCGCTTGAAATATCCTCCGAAGCTGCCCACGGCATAGTCGCGAAGGACGATCTGAAAATAACGAGCGGAACTTACAGCATAACCTCCGCGAAGAAGGGCATAGACTGCAACGAAAGCGTTCGTATCGCGGACGGCGACATCACGATCACAAGCGGCACGGACGGAATACACGCGGAGAACAGCAAGGACGCGGCAGAAGGCTTCATTTATATCTGCGGCGGCAGGATTATTGTAATGAGCGGCGGCGACGCGGTTGATGCGTCCGGCGAGATCATTGCCGAGGACGGAACAATTACCGTGACCGCGGCAGGCGGCAGCGCAAACGGCTCGAAGCAGAGAAGCGACAGCTTCGCAAAGGGCGGCTGGGGCGACAAGCGCTGGGATATGGACAGTGCATCGTCCGACAGCAATAACAGCGGCTCGTCCGGCAAGGGCATAAAATCCGGCACTGCGATCACAATAAACGGCGGTACGTTCGTGATAGATTCGTCCGACGACGCGGTACATTCCGACGGAACCGTAAACATCACGGGCGGCAGCGTTTCCGCAAAGAGCGGTGACGACGGCATACACGCCGAGACACAGCTTACGATATCCGGCGGCGTTACGGAGATAACCGAGAGCTACGAGGGCATTGAAGGCGGCACAATATTCATAAGCGGCGGAACCGTGAACGTCAGGGCTTCCGACGATGGTATGAATGCGTCCGGCAGCGGCAGCTCCGGCTTTATTGGCGACGAGAGCGCGAAGCTCGAAATTTCCGGCGGACTTGTGAATGTGAACGCGGACGGCGACGGTATCGACTCCAACGGCTATATCACCGTCAGCGGCGGTGAACTGTACATCAGCGGTCCCACCAACGACGGCAACGGAGCTATCGACTCAGGCTTATCCGCGACGATCACCGGAGGTATCGTGGTAGCGGCAGGCTCCTCCGGAATGGCGGAGAACTTCTCCTCCGACTCGACACAGGGCGCGATACTCTACACCTTTGACAGTACGCTCGCAGCCGGAACGGAGATATCTCTCACCGACGCGAACGGTAACACGCTGATAAGCTATACTCCCGAAAAGCAGTACAACTGCGCAGTCATAAGCACTCCCGATATCGTTTCCGGCAGCACATATTCCGTAACAGCCGGCGGCAAGAGCTACAATGTCGAGATGACCTCCAACATCTACGGCACAGGCAGCAACTTCGGTCACAGCGGCTTCGGAGGCGGTTTCGGCGGATTTGGCAGCGATAATAACGAAAACGGCTTCGACGGCCGCAGTAAGCGCACAGAGAACACCGACAGCACGGAAATCCCCGCACAGCCCTCCACGCAGGCACAAAAGCCGGCTGCACCGGAGAACGGCACTGACAGCACACAGTCCGGTGACAAAACACAGCAGGAACCGGGCAATGCTGCTCCGCAAACACAGGGCAGCGAACAGCCGACAGGCACTCCCCCTGCCCTGCCAGACGGCGAAATGCCACAGATGCCCGAGTTCGGAAACGGCGAAATGCCGCAGATGCCCGAGTTCGGAAACGGCGAAATGCCGCAGATGCCCGAGTTCGGGAACGGCGAAATGCCGCAGATGCCGGGCGGTAATATGCCGGACGGCGCTCCGCCGGAAATGAACGGCGAGGGCTTCGGCGGCAGAGGCGGACGCGGCAGGTTCGGCGAGGGTAACGAAATGCCGCAGAACGACGGGACAGCAATTGCGAACGCTCCCGGAACACAGATATGACAAAATACCGCTCACCGTCAATGACGGCGGGCGGTTCAACTTGTCAAAAACTATTCGCAGACCGACACATTTCCGTATTACGGGATTAAGTTTAGGGATCCAACCCCTTTTTAAAGGGGTTGGCGCATTGCCTGTATTTTAACACACATAAGTTTTATTTTATATGAAATCTTGACAAATTTTATGTTAAATGATATAATCAAATCGATTGTAACGACAGTATAAACTGCCGGAAAGCGTATATGGAGGAGCTATGATAAGAGAGATCGTGCATGACCCGGTGTTTCTCGCGATGAAGTCCGCGCCCGCAACTCCCGAAGATCTGCAGACCGCCGCCGATCTGCTCGACACACTTACCGCGAACAGGGAGACCTGCGTCGGAATGGCAGCGAATATGATAGGCGTGCTGAAACGCATTATCGTCTTTGACAACGGCGGCAGCTATATGACAATGTTCAATCCCGAGATAATAAAATGCGGCAAGCCTTACAGTACAAGTGAGGGCTGCCTTTCGCTCATCGGCGAACCGCGCCCCGTAAGACGTTATGCGAGCATAAAGGTGCGCTGGCAGACCGAGAGCTTCGAGACGCGCATAAAAACCTTTACAGAAAGACCGGCGCAGATAATCCAGCATGAGATAGACCACTGCAACGGGATACTGATATGAAAGGAACCCTGTTATGAACATACAGATATTCGGCACAAAGAAAAGCGCCGACACAAGAAAAGCGGAGCGCTTCTTCAAGGAACGCGGTATAAAATTCCAATCCGTTGACCTGAAAGAAAAGGGGCTCAGCAAGGGTGAGCTTCAGTCCGTCATGCAGGCCGCGGGAGGGCTTGATTCCCTGCTCGATCCCGACTGCAAGGATAAGCAGGCGCTCGCGATGATAAAATATCTCGTTCCCGAGCAGAGACTTGAAAAGGTGCTCGAAAACCAGACCGTCTTAAAGCAGCCTATCGTGCGCAACGGGAAGCAGGTGACTGTCGGGTATGCGCCCGATGTATGGAAAAGCTGGCAATGACCGAAACCGGACATCATACTTATAAACCGAAACAGCAATCTCTCAAAGGAGGGCATTATATGGAAAACATTAACGTGGCACCGAACGAAAACTACATACCCACAGGGCTCCCCGGCGGCTTCTTCATCTACCGCGCCGACGAGAATGAGGAGATACTTTTCGCGGAAGAGAACGTGATAAAGCTGTTCGGCTGTGATACGATAGCCGATCTCAGAGAGTTCACACATAACAGCTTCAGCGGTATGGTACACCCCGACGATCTCTCAAAGATACAGAATGACATTCAGGCGCAGACCCTCGCTGTAGAAAAGCGCCATGACTATGTGCGCTACCGCATTGTTACAAAAAGCGGAGAAACGCGCTATATCGAGGACTTCGGACATCTGCTCCACGGCGCGCACGGAGAGTCGTTCTTCTATGTGTTCATTGTCGATATAGACCGCAACGAATATCTGAACCGCAGCCGCAACAGCTTCGCCGAAACGCAGATATTCTCTATGAACCATAACACTGACCGTCTCACCGGACTTTACAACATGGCGGCATTTTATCAGCAGGTCCAGGACATAATCTCCGACAGCGAAAAACGTGCCGAGAACAAGTACACCTTCATTCACTTCGATATATCGAGCTTCAAGATATTCAACGAGCGCTACGGCTTTCAGCGCGGTGATGACCTGCTCTGCCGCGTCGCTTACACAATCCGCAACACATTCAGCGAGAAAAGCGTGACCGCGCGTTTCTCGAACGATCACTTCGCAGTCTGCACTCCGGACGAAAATGTCACGGAGCTTGTGAAGAAGATACACCACACGATAAACCATATCATAGCGGGTACTAAAGTCGAGATAAACGCCGGTATCTATGAGCTCGAACCGTCTTGCAAGGAGGTAGGTCTTGCCTGCGATCACGCGCGCATCGCCTGCAACACCGTAAAGAACCGCTACGATATGATATACAGCATCTATGACAGCCAGCTGTATGAAAAGCTCCGCAAGCAGCAGTATGTCATTGATTACGTTGACGACGCGGTTGACAAGGAATACATAAAGGTATTCTATCAGCCCGTTATTCGCGTAAAAACCGGCGAGATCTGCGGATATGAGGCGCTTGCACGCTGGATAGACCCGAAGGTGGGCTTCCTCTCCCCTGCCGATTTCATAGAGACACTGGAAAAATTCCACCTGATACACAAAATAGACACGTTCATTATCAAGAAGGTCTGCGAGGATTACTGCGAGCTGCGCGACAGAGGCGAGCCACTTGTTCCGGTGTCGATCAATCTTTCGCGCCTTGACTTCGAGCTTTGCGATATCGTCGAGGTAGTCGAGCACTACACGCGTCTTTACAACATTCCGAGAGATATGCTCGATCTTGAAGTCACCGAGAGCGCCCTCAACAACAAGTCCGACAGGCTGAAATACGACTGCAAAAAAATCCGCGATCTCGGCTACCAGATCTGGATAGACGATTTCGGCAGCGGTTATTCCTCGCTCAACACACTCATGGAGTACGATTTCGATGTGCTCAAGCTGGATATGGAATTTCTGCGCACATACGACAAAAACGCAAAAACCGGTCACCTGATAAACTACATAGTGTACGCGGCAGAGGAAATGGGCGTACATACGCTGACCGAGGGTGTCGAGCACGAAGAGCATTTTGAGTTTCTGAAAAAGATAGGCTGCGGAAAAGCACAGGGATATTATTTCAGCAAGCCGATGGCAATGAAGGAATCGCGCGAGTTCACAAGAGAAAAAGGCCTCGTGTGGGAGACTGTCACCGACAGGTAAGGAGGTAGCCGTATGCTCGGAGTGTGCCTTTTGTTTGTGGGTATAGTCCTGATAAACAACGGATTTTGCGCTCTCTGCAAGATCGACGGGAAATCGGCGGCGGTAATGGATATATTCGCGGGCGGGATATCGCTCGTGATAAATGTCATAAGCCTTATTCACGGGGATTATTATGCCGCGGGAACCGGACTGCTGTTCTGCTTCACATACCTGTGGGTGGCGATAAACAACATTTTCGGCCTTGACGGCAGACCCTTCGCCGTGTTCAGCGTTTTCGTCGCTGTGAATGCCGTGGTGTTCGGCATAGTCGAAGGCATCACGGGCAGCGCCGCGCTCGGTATAGTCCCGGATATCCGCTGGGCAGCGATATGGTGGCTGTGGGCGATACTCTGGGGCAGCTCCCTGCTCACTCTGCTTAAAAAGAAAACCGGCAAATTCGTCCCGATACTCCAGATCTTCGAGGGCTTTGTTACGGCGTGGATACCCGCCGTCCTCATGCTGCTGAAACTATGGTGAGATATCAAAATCCCCGCACGGTATAAAACAGATACCCATATAGAAGTTTTGCCCCGAAGCACTTCAAAGTGCTTTGGGGCATTGTATTTTATACAACTGCTAAGACAAATCATAATTTATTTCTGAAAGTTAATCAAAAAATCATCAGCTTCATTTCGGTTTGAAAAAATAATTACTTTTCTATCGGAGTATTTTTTCAGTAGTTTCATTATTATAGGTCTGCTTTGTACATTATAGTTTTTTATAAATTCAAGGAATTCCGTATCATCTTCATCGCTTTCAATCCAAGGCATATCGGGGCGTTCTTTGCCTCGTCTCTCCCTGATTCCATTTAAGCAAATGTTCAAAGGATAATCCAGGAAAAAGACAGTATCACACGCTTGTAGTCTCAACTCCATTGTAGAACCGTAATTACCGTCAATAATCCATTCGTCCATTTGTAGTACACTTGCAAGTCGTTCACGAAAAATGTTTTTATCTATTGTTGTTTTGTCTGGATTCCAATACATCATATCCAAATGAAATAGTGGAATATCTGTTTTTGATTGCAGCGCTCTGGAAAAAGTGCTTTTTCCACTTCCAGGGCAGCCAATCACTATTATTTTCTTCATATAATCTTCCTATGCTAAATTCCGATTTATGTTAGTTACCATTATAGCACGTCATCTATGCACTGTCAATAGAAACGCCATAGTACTTCTGACTTTGCATCAGAAATACCATGGCTTAAAACTTCTATATCAGCGCCGCCCTTATACTGTGCGGGGATTTTTTGTTTTCCGGTATTCAGACAAAATTCAATACTATCTTGTTTTTGCCGTCGAATGTGTGGAACGCGTCTTTTGCGAGCTTCTTTACTATCACTGCGGAAAGCTCGTCGCCGTCCGAGAACGGATCATAGCTTTCTCCGCCGTAGGTTATTGTCATTTTCGCTGTGCTGTCTGTATCGGAATGCTCGATATCTGTATTTATCGGCATACCCTTTCCGTTGTAGTCTATGAATTGCGCGATGTTCTGCTTTACAAGCTCCTCGAATGCAAGCTGAAGGTTGCGTATCATTACCGGCGCGATCATATTCTCTCTGCCGAATTGCTCTATCTGCGAAATAAAGCCGATAAAATCGAAATCCGCAGAGGTTATTTCAAGTGAAAGCTGCTTGAGACGCTTGATGAATATGCGGGTCTTTTCTTTGAGCGGAGCTTCGAATATCTGCTGCGGGGTCCCTTCCTCGTAAATACCGCCCTCGTCCATATAGAACACGCGGTTGGATACATCACGCGCAAATTTCATTTCATGCGTCACTATCATCATCGTCATTCCGTCTTTGGCAAGGCTCTTAATAACGGACAAAACTTCCCCCACCATTGTCGGGTCAAGCGCGGAAGTCGGCTCGTCGAACAGGATTATCTCCGGCTTCATCGCGATCGCTCTTGCAATTGCGACACGCTGCTTCTGACCGCCGGAAAGCTCGTCGGGATAGTTATTTGCTTTCTCCGCAAGACCGACGCGTTTCAGCAGCTCCATAGCTTCTTTGCGAGCATGCTCCTTCGGGATTTTCAGCAGATTTACCGGAGCGGACATTACGTTCTCGACGATGTTCAGATTTGCGAAAAGATTGAACGACTGGAACACCATTCCCATTTTGCGGCGAACGAGCGATATATCGCACTTGGGGTCTGTTATAACCTCGCCGTCAACGGTCACAGTGCCGGATGTAGGCTCCTCAAGCTGGTTGAGACAGCGAAGAAGCGTTGATTTTCCCGTACCGGACGGGCCTATGATCGAGATCACGTCGCCCTTGTTTATTTCAACACTTACATCTTTCAGCGGTGTTATATTCGGATATTCCTTGCGCAGATGTTCAATTTTTATCATACTCATTCAGGTGAGCCCCCTTTGTTTTTTGGCCGTCAATATGTCAGCCCGAAACCTATCGGATAAAGTATCTCATCGGTGTAGTCCGTGTTTTCGTCAAGCGCGGGGATATCAACGGGGAGCCTGCCAGTCGGCTCGTTCCCGCCGAACACGGTTATGAGCGCCGCAGGATAGTTGACACCGTAGGTAATTGTCTCGCCGTTGTACTCCGTGGGGAGCTCGGGCATATCCTGTCCGCAGTATGCGCAGAGCAGAGCATCTGCTTCGGTATATCTCGCCGCGTCGTACGGCAGATGCATACTGAGCAGTATGACTTTCTTTCCGAGCCTGTGAGCCGTCGCGATAAGCTCGTCTGCAAATACCGCCTGCCAGCCTCTCTCGTCCGACGCGTCCATATTAGCCTGTCTGTATGTCTCAACCGCGAGTATCACTGCCGAGGAATTGCTTATGACATCTTCAAATTCAGCCGCGCTCTTTTCGGTGACGCAGTGGCAGTCCGCAGTTACGCTTTCGGGAACGATACCGTCCGCTTTTAGTCTGTTCAACGCGAATGCGATAGTGTTCTCCTCGCCCTCATACGGGTAGAAATACGCAACGGTCTCGTTGTCGTTCAGCTGCAGCGGAAGTGTGTTATCCTCGTTCTTTATCAGCGTTATAGCCTTTTCCGCGATCTCAAGCTCCTTTTCATGATAAGCCTCCGAGCCGACAATCGCTTTAGCATTTCTTACCGCTTCATCGACATTCACAGGCTCGTCGAAAAGTCCTTTTTCTATTTTCAGGGCTACGATACGAATAACGGAATCATCTATCTGCTCCTCGGGAATACGTCCGTCATTTACGGCGTTCACAAGATCAGTGATATATTCGCAGACGGTTTCCATACTCTCGTCGTCAATGACCATCACCGGTTCGAGAAGCATATCAACGTCTGCGTTTATCGCAAGGATTGCAGCATCGAGCGGATCGAAATTGACCTTTATCGCGTCCATGAGCATTGCGTCCGTGACCACCACGCCGTCAAATCCGAGCTCACCGCGCAGTATGTCGGTTATGATCGTTTTGGAAAGAGTTGCGGGAAGATATACATTCTCGCCCGTTTCTATCGAAGTATATGTCTCTGTTTCGATCTGCGGGAACTGTATGTGCGCGGTCATTACAATATCCGCTTTATCGACTGTCGCAGCGAACGGTATGAGCTCCAGCTCCTTCAGCTCGTCGAGCGACTTGTCTATCTTCGGGAAGCCGGTGTGGCTGTCTGTGTCGGTATCGCCGTGACCGGGAAAATGCTTGACGGTAGAAATAACTCCCTCGCTTTCAAGTCCCTCGATATAGGCGGTTCCGAGCATCGCGACAAGCTCCGGATCCGACGAGAACGAGCGCACGTTTATAACCGGATTCGCGGGGTTGTTGTTAACGTCCGTATCGGGAGCGAAATCGGTATTTATGCCGAGCGCGTGCAGCTCGCTGCCGATTATTGCCGCGTTGTCAAAAGCCGCGCCGGTATCGCCCACAGCACCGAGCGCCATATTTCCGCAGGTCCTTGTTCCCGTTTTGAGACGGGTGATCTGTCCGCCCTCCTGATCTACGCTTATGATCAAAGGTATTCCCTGCTCGCTCTGTAAAGCGGCTTCCTGTATCTCTGCGTTAAGACGAACAGTCTGCTCCGTGCCTGTGGTGTTGTTCGCAAACAGAGTTATACCGCCAAAGTCATACTTCGTGATAAGCTCCTTCTGCTTGTCGCTGAGCTCGGTCACGCTGACACTTTCCCCGTCGTTAATGGAAGGCTCTGACCATGTACGAAGCGTGATCGAGACCATCTGCGCGATCTTCTGCTCAAGCGTCATTCCCGCGACGATCTCCTCCGCCTGTTCCACAGCGCTCTTTTCCTGTACCGGAGCATCAGCTTCGGTCTCAGACGTGCTTTCTGCGGCAGTCGTTTCCGCAGCAGTTGTCTCAGCTGCGGTTGTCGTCTCCGGTGCGGAGGTTGAAGTCGCGGCAGAGGATGTCTGCACAGCGGGTGTGCTGTTCCCACAGCCCGCAATACTCCAAAGTGCGGCAATCATCGCCGTTATTATCGTAATTTTCTTTTTCAATGTTGCTCTCCCTTGTTTGCAATAATTTTAAAAAAATCGCCAAAGTCACTCTGAAAGCTGCTTTGGCGATCAGGAATTGCCTCTTCCGAACGACTTGTATTGTTGAAATACAGCGGATCCGAAAACAGCCGTAATAAATGCTATTATTATTTTTACCATGATCAAAACAGTTTTCGATTATGCGACTGATATATTATACCACAATATACATTCATTTGCAATATGTTTTTTATCACATCTGTATGCGGCAGTACGAAGCCATAAAGCGAACGGATAGATTGCAGCTGTTATCTTATACACAAACTATACAGAAGCATTATCATCAATACAGGTTATCCAGTGCATCAAGCTCTTCATCTGTGAGAATCATGTACTGTTCTATTGTTGTTCCGTAATCAACAATCAGTCTGCCGTTTATGTGAACATAGGAAAAACCGTTGGCTTTTTCTGTATCCTCTTTTAAATACAGATTCTTTCTGTCGTATGTATATTCTGTTATTTCTCCGTCAAGTTCAAAGTAAGCTGTCCAGTCATCTTTCAGCACCAGATAGCCCCTTTTTTCAATATCACACAATTCCGTCAATTCTTCAATTGTCTCGCCGTCCTTGGTAATACCGTATCGCTTATAGTACCCTACCGGTTGTTCATCGGGATAATAAGTCCACGAAGCGGTAGTTGTAACGGCGCTCGTTTCACTTGTATTCTGACTGTCGGCGCAGGACGAAAAAACAAGGCATACAGCAAATGCCATGATCGCCGGCAACAGGATTCTGTCAGTTTTCATAACCGGTCTCCTCGTATTGGATCATTCCTCCAGCTCAACACAGCGCATATCGTTTACGGCTATCCTTGTCCCGTCGGTAAAAACAAGCGCATTATCATAGCTGTCATATATCCGCACGGCACCGGTTTTATCTGCATATCTGCCGCCGGATTTTTTCTCGTCGGGAATAAAGTATGTCACCTTGATAACAGGCTGTTTGTCGGCCATGCTCAATACACGATTAAGCGTATTGTTAAGCTCGTTTATCTCGTCCTCGGTGAGCTCGCCGCGGCTGTCGGTAAGCCTTGCCGTCTCGGATACTTCATCGTCATATCCCACAAGTGCCGCAAACGGAGAAAACTGCGCCGCACGGTCATGAAAGGACATCGGCGGGTACTCGTCATACTGCGGACGGGAAAGGTGCTTTATATCATCGTAATTGTCCTGCATTGTATCCCCTGCCCTTCTATGCCTTATGTCCGCCGACTTGACGATTGCGGTCTTTGGCAGTCGCGCCCTCGGTGTAATTCGTGCCTTTGAGCACGGCGTTCTTTCCGAATTTATGCTTGATCTTCAGCATCGCTTTCTGCACAGCGCGCTCTTTCGGGTCATCCTTTATAATCTTTACAGGCTCCTCAACATCGAACAGACTGATCTGCCCGAGCTTTTCCTTTTTTGTTGGGATCTCGTCCTCGCAAATAACGCTGCAGGCAGTAAGATTAAGGTGACGTGCATACAATGTCCTGTCAAATATACGGTCAAACAGCTCCATTGCCGCATCGCAGAGCTTGCGTGACGACGAAGTGTAATGATCGAGATTTATCGTACCGTGCGCGTGTTTCGGGACGCTGCGCCCGTATCTGTCCGATACCACTTCACCCTTGTAATGTCCGTCCGCAAGGCTCTCGCGGTCATAACTGACCGTGATAACAAGCTGATTTGTAACCAATCCCTTATCAACCAGATCAAGCGACAGCATATCCGC
This sequence comes from Ruminiclostridium sp., assembly GCA_017395555.1. Lineage (GTDB taxonomy): Bacteria > Bacillota > Clostridia > Oscillospirales > Ruminococcaceae > Ruminiclostridium_E. The sequence continues at coordinate 25,305 of JAFPUE010000082.1, forward strand.
CATTTCCCACAATATAAGCCGGGTTCGCTCATATTTGCCGGGCTCCTGCAATACCTGTCCGGAGGTGATGCTGTTGTTCTGCGGCTTATACGCCTTTACATCCGCTATCGTCGTCGGCTCGATACCCCATGCGTGATCTATAACAAGCTCCGCATTTTTGCCGAACTCTTTGTACAGCTCCGCGATGCCGTCACGGTCAAGCGAGCGCCGGGCTATATCTCCCATTGTGTAAATGCCTAAATTTTCAAGCCTTTCCGCAATGCCCCTGCCTACTCTCCAGAAATCCGTTATCGGTGTATGCGCCCACAGCTTTTCTTTAAACAGCTGCTCATCAAGGTACGCGATACGCACACCGTCCTTGTCGGCGGGAATATGCTTTGCAACAATATCCATAGCGACTTTGCAAAAGAACATATTTGTGCCGATACCGGCAGTCGCAGTTATGCCTGTCGCTGCAAGCACATCCTGTATCAGCATACGCGTAAAGCCGTGCGCATCGGTTTTATACATTCCGAGATAGTCTGTCGCGCAGATAAACACCTCATCTATCGAGTACGCGAATATATCCTCCGGTGCAACGTATTTCAGATAAATACCGTAGATCTGTGCGCTGACAGCCATGTAATGCTTCATCTGCGGCGTTGCAACAATATAATCAACCGCAAATGTCGGGTTTGCGATCAGTTCCGAATAAACACTGCTCTTTCCCGTAAGCCGCTGTCCCGGAGCCTTTCGGGCACGCTCGTTATTGACTTCCTTTACGCGCTGTACGACTTCAAACAGCCTTGCTCTTCCGGAAATGCCGTAGCTTTTCAGCGTAGGAGAAACGGCAAGGCATATCGTCTTTTCGGTGCGGGTCAGATCGGCTACAACAAGATTTGTGTTCAGCGGGTCAAGTCCGCGCTCGACACACTCAACCGACGCGTAAAAGCTTTTCAGATCTATTGCAACATATACCTTGTCCACACTCTCACCGCCCGGATCATAATATCATATCTTACCGATATTCATAGATATATTATATCATACCATCAACTTTTTTGCAATATAAAACTTAATACCTGACAATTGTGTAGATTCCTGCAAGCGGCAAATTGACATTTTGGGGGTGGATGTGCTATAATTATAGAAACTGTCAGTGCTAAAAGTCAGTCTGAAAGCACAGAATGCGGATAATGCGATGTATTCGCAAACAGACCACAGTTAGCGCGGAATACTGCGCCGGAAGATAAGCGTTATTGCTGCCCTGATATGCAGTAATAACGATGCAGAGAAGCCGGAGCTGTATAATATAATTAGACAATACCGCACAAATAGGCGCACACTATCTTTTCGTCGCTGCTTTTGTTGCCGCATCGTGCGGCAGTCTGGCAGCGACTGTAGTAAAGACGGAATTCTCCGAGTCGCTTGCTCCGGCAGCGTGAGCAGCTTTGGAATAAAACCGAAAAGCAATTAAGATCACGAATATAATTGGGGCTATAAGCAAAAATACTATAATGTTTGGAAAATTATAAATAGTAAAGACCGGAATATGAAATCCTGCGATAATTCATATTCCGGTCTTTCTTTATTTATACAAATTATTCTTTATTAATGATACGTTCGGACAATATTATACTTGGTGCTTGAAGACGCCGAAACAGTATTTTCGGCAGCCTTTGAAATTCGTCCGTTCAGAGGCTTCTTCCGTCAAGTGTCATTGCCGTTCTTAAGTGCCAATATAGCTCGCTTAAAGGTCTTACTTATAATAGTTGTGATAAAACTTCTATATGAGCGCAGTCTTTCAGTGGGGCTTTTACGATTTTTCAAATGAGTTTTTGTTGGAATCAATTAAATTTACGGCAAAATTTTGTTAAATTTGCGGGTTCCGCGGAGCCGTTTTTTTCCTTTGCTGCACTTTATTAAGCATTTTTTCGTGATTGTTTTTTGGAAACGGAATAATATATCAGGTTCTTCGGAAACTATCATAAAAAGTGCATCCCGAACGCCGCATAGACACGATGCCCGGACTGCACTTTTAGAGGTTCCCTGAATACTATTTTCTTATCTTTCTATTTTGTTTTACGCCAACTTAGTCATTCGCGATTTTCGTATATCGATTTCGGAGCTGTTATAAACTCGCTGTGAGCTGTCTCCGAGAAATCTGTGATGTAGAAGACCGTTCTGCGGTCAAACACATTATACCTGATTGCTTCAATCTTACCGTTCCGGCAGAAGAACAGAACGGGGTTGTTATTCTGGAATTTCCATTTTTCTATATCATATTCCTCGCCGTTTATAGTACTCTTGTAAGCCGAAACGAAAGACATACCATCAAAAGGCATCAATGCGTCGGGCAGATGATACTTGACCTCATCCGGAGTGAAATATTCGTCCTTCATATAACGAACGAATACTCCGTTATCATCCGTCATATAGGTATAATTATCGAGAGAAATCTCTTCAAGCTCATAATCGAAGGAGTTATCATGTGAGGAAACAATCTCTTTTTCATAGAAGTCTATACCATTGGTAGTCAGATATTTGTAATCGTTCCTGAACCCGCCTATTGCGCGATATTCGATAGTAAAAGGCTTGCCGCTCCCGAAAAAGTCACGATATTTCCGCACCGTTGTCGGCTCGGATATAGCCTCTCCCTCGGTTATATCTCCGAGAAGCTCCGGAAGGTCATATTTCGCCGTGTCTTCTTTATACCAGTCATCAACGGTCTTTTTCTTATCAAGCTCTGCCTGATCCGCTATCTCCTTTGTATGCGTCCGCGCGTGTTCAAGCAATTCATTCATATCAACAGGCATTTCATCAATGCTTTTTACCGCGGTCATGACCATAAGGCCGTCCGCCCCGTACTCCCACGCGGAAACTATCTTGCCGTCGTTATTAAGAAGTACCGCGACGGTGTCGTCACTGTCTCTGTATATCTCGCAGCGATAGTCATCAACACTTACACCGACGTCAAATCCGTAAGCATAAGTATATCTGTCGGCAATATTCTGTGCCAAAGGAACAGGCATCCATGAGCCCTCGAATGTATCCGCGGGATAATAGATATCGTATGAATCGTGACGGCAGTAGGCCTCACCGGAGTTACCGAAATATTCGTATTCGTCGGAGTTCTGGTACAGCGGCACACCGTCTGTAACTACGTCTGTCCGCGTGCTGTTATTTTCGGAGTAATAAAAGTCGTCGTTGCTTCTCGCAAAATAGATGTTTTTCTTTGTCCGGTCATTGACATAGCAGTAAACCACCTCACCGCATACGGACGAGGTATCGGTGTCAAGCTGAGGCTCGCCTTTTTCAGCCGTATTTTCATGCGAAAAGTTGATATCATACTTATTATCTTCCGCCAGAATATCGAGCGCGGCATGAGCGATAAGCTCATCGGCAAGAAGCGCTGCCTCGGTCTTGTCACCGGGTATCAGCCGGCACCCGGAATCTGTGATATCCGAATAATACCAGCTTCCGTCACCGCAGTAAATGTACTTGCTTTTTAGCGTATTATCCACATTGACCGTGAGCAGAGCGCCGTCAGTGTATTGTATGTCCTCTATCCCCGAATGTTCGCGCAAAGCTTTCAGCCGCTCGTATATAACAAGGTCATAAAACGGTTCGATCTCGGCTCTGACAGATGCTCCGAAGCTGTTCTCCGCGGTTATCGTTATACCGCCGTCAAAAGCGTCTGTTATCTCTCCCTCAAACGGGATTTTCTCCGAGAGCGAAAAGCTATCTTCTCCCAGTGTTCGTATCTGCACCGAAACTTCTACTGTGCCGCCGTCCGGATTGAGACTTAACCCTATCGTGCAGGACGCTGCCTGATCCGGTGAAGTTTGCTCCGCGTTTACTGCCATTTTAAGCGTGTTTATGCAGCCATCGTCCTCCGAGATCATCTCAAACGCTTTGCGCAGGCACTTCACGATGAATTCTTCGCTGTAGAAGCCGTCATAATGATCCGACATCAGTACAACGGCAACACGTTCCTCGGGCAGCTCTTTCAGTCGCATATTATCGTCAAATAACGAAAGGTATTCCTCCGACAACTGCTGCTTTGACTGTTCGAGATACTCTGCGTACGTCATATCCGCGATCTCCGCATAAGAGCCCGCGTCCTTTAGTTTTTGGAAACTATCTTCGGTCCAGCTGTTTTCAAAATATATCAGCATCAGGGACTTGAAAAGCGCTTCCTGTTCGGCACGAACGAAGTTTCCTCCCGAATTCAGCGTGAGCCACAACTCGCCGTCCCGCATTGCCCCGGCGGCTTCCTCCAGCACAGTATCGTCTGGTATCAGAAGTTTGTTATCGATGTATTCACTTTCCCGGGAACTCTCTGCCGCAGCTTCTGTCCTGCTTTCTGACGCAGCTTCTGTTCTGACCTCTGACGCAGATTCAGTCTGTGAGCTTTCCGCCGAAGTTTGCGGTTTGTTTTCGGAACAGCCCGATAAAACAAGAACCGCGCATAGCGCTATTATTGATAATCTATGTATGTCTTTCATATATTTCTCCTGCTTGAATAGTTTACTCTATGTATTATCTCTGATAGTCCATGAAGTTGAAGCCTATGCTCTTGTAAACATCCGGAGCGCTCGGAAGCGAGAATAAATTCGCGAAAATGAGGTTGTAGATATCGTCTCCGAGAAAAACAACGAACAGTATCACGGCTGTGACAAGGAAAAACTTCTTCGGAAGCTTCACCGCGAGGTAATATATTCCCGGCAGAATGATATATACGAGGATCAGCCCGAATATCCCAAATACCGTAACGCTGCGCAGACACACAAACCCGTATATGCTTCCGAAACCAAGTATCTCGGTATCGTAGTCCCAGAATTTAAGACCGGTTATAAGATATACTCCGAGCCCGGAGAAGAATTCAAGGATACCGGTGGACACAAGGCTTATGATAAATACAAGCAGCGGTTTTCTCCTCAGCTTTAAGGTCAGGAACCATATCATCAGAGAGCCGTAGGCGTATATATTTATCCACGGAAGGAAGTTTCCTCCGCGCCAGTAAAATTTATCAAAGCCGCCGTTTATCCAGTAGAATATGTATTCATACACCCAGCCGAAAACACCGCTTATTACGACGACAAGAAATACTATGCCGACGAACACGCTTCTTTCCGGCTTTATTTTGGAATCAAGATAATTATTGTAGAATTTACTCATATATTATACCAACTGAAATTTTAGGCTATACCGCACAAAGAGCGTGCGGAGATTGCGCAGTCAGATTTTTCGTCAGATTGTACAGAAATTTCGCAGGCTTGCTGGCGCAAGTCAAGAAATTTATGTGCAATATGACGGAATAATATGCAAGCAAGAGCATGATGCTCTTACAGTCGCTGCCAGACTGCCGCACGATGCGGCAACAAAAGCA
>JAFPUE010000083.1 GCA_017395555.1 Ruminiclostridium sp.
GCTGCGGAATTTACCCCGCCGACAAGGGCGGTAATACCTTTGTCAAAAGTGTACTCCCCTGCCGTAAGCCTTTTGCGGTACACTCCGCTGCGAAGTTTTACGGAAATAACCGTATCGACCGCGTTAATGTCAATCATATTCGCGGTTGTTGGAAATATACGCGCGGATACGGAGCGGAACTCCGACATCGTTTGCGCGCTCGCGGCACTTTTCTACCTCTTCCTCGCCGATAACATCGACTATCGTGAACTTAACGTCCGGTATGAAAGAATGCGCAACTATCGCAAAATTCAGCATTGAATTGTACGACGGAAGCCCGAAGCGCGACTTCGTTATTTCAAGATATTTGTGCGGATCGGAGGCGTTCAGGCTTATGGAAATGCAGTCGATAACGCCGCGCATGGAATAGAGATCGAATGTCGGGTGCATCAGCGACACGAGACCGTTCGTGTTAATGCGTATCTTCATATCCGTCTTGGACTTGATGTACTCCGCGACCTCGACGATATCCCACGGGCGCTCCATCGGCTCGCCGAAACCGCAGAATACCACCTCGCCGTATTTCGATGTATCTACCTCGTCAAACGCCGCTTTTATCTCGTCGATCGTAGGTTCGTGTTCGAGCCACAGACTGTCGTTCTCGCCGACTGTCTCGTCGTTGTGACGTATGCAGAATGTGCAGTTACACGGGCATTTGTTTGTTATGTTCGCGTACAGCGCACCATTAAGATCGTAGAAGATCTTCATTGCTTTCATTTTATGACATCTCCTTACATTATTGTACTTCAGAAATTCATAATTCTTAATTATTCTTATCCGGCATACATTATGCGTCCGGTTTCCTGATCTATTTTTGCTTTTCCGCTCTTGACGGCACCGGCAATACCCATTGATGCGGCAAGCTCGGCTGTCTCGGTGGTACGGGCAAAACCGAACAGCTTTGCCGTCTCCTTTACGAGCTCGGCGCGTTCGAGACTTATGGACACCGCGAGAATGTACAGCACCGCAGCGCTTATCTCCTCGGTAGCGATATCATCGAGCTTACGCTTGGTGCCGTCCTCGGCGGGACCGCGGAAATCGCAGTATTCAGACGGCTCCTGTCCGTTCTGCCAAACGAATATGTGCTCCTTGCGCTGTGTCGTTTTCAGACCCATACCGCCGAATATCTCCGCGAAACGGGACTCCGCCTTTGCAGAGCGCTTCATTCCGAACGCGGCAAGAACGTAATGCAGCAGGACTTCCCTGCTCACGGGCGCTTCCCACGCAACAGCCGCTTCTATGATGCGCTTTATCTGCGAATTGGAGCTTGCGTCGTAGTAATAAGTCTGATCTCCTATTACCTCCGGCACGAACGGCACATAAACGTGGAAGTTTTCCTCCGAGACTGCTTCTTCCTTCTCAAACGTCAGCTCGCGCTTTTTCGGTGCCTCCGCTGACTGGACGGGCTCACCCTCACGATAGGCCGCGAGAGCCTTCTCTATCTCGCTGTTGAGGTGATCGAGCACCTTGCGGTCATTGTCAAGCCAGTCGAGGATATGAACGTTTACTATCCTCCAGCCAAGACCGGAAAGCACAGAGGGCTGTACTATGTTTCTGTCGCGGGCGTTCGTGAGCTCAAACCCGCTCTCGCTTCCGCACATTATACCAAGCAGATATGTTCCGGTATCGTCCGGGTTTACCACACCTATGTCGATCTTGTAATCCGACTGTCCTATGCCGGTGCGGACGGTATATCCGATATCGGTAAGAGCCTGCGCAACCGTGTCTGCGAACGCTGTGCCGCCGTTCTTTGCGTTTGTCTGTTTTCTGACAGTGAGCGCAGAGCTTCCCTTTGCGGCAAAATCGAGGAATCCGCGCAGTCCGGCAAGTCCCTCCGAACGGCTGCGGTTCACGTCGATCTGCTCGGGACGGATAACCGAATATACAATCATTTCTTTTCTCGCACGGGATATCGCAACATTGAGTCTGCGCCAGCCGCCGTCCTGATTTACGGGACCGAAATTCATCGACACCTTGCCGTCCTTGTCGGGACCGTAGCCTATCGAGAAAAGTATCACATCGCGCTCGTCGCCCTGCACGTTTTCAAGGTTTTTGACGAGTATAGGCTCGTACATCTCGTTTGCGTACTGTTCAAGCTCGGGGTTCTTTCGCAGCTCCTCGGCAAGCATATCATCTATCAATATCTGCTGTACGATGTTGAACGTAACAACGCCTATGCTGTCCTTGCGAAGTACGGGGTCTGACAGGCGGCGGACGATCTCCGCGGTGACTGCTTCGGCTTCGGCGCGGTTCTGCTTCGTGCCGCCCTTGTCGTAGAAGCCGTCAACGTGTACCCATGTCACCTTCGATACAAGATCGTCCGGCGACGGGAACGTGCGCAGGCTGTTGTCGTAGAAGCGGCTGTTGCTGTACGCGATAAGGCTCTCGTGACGGGAGCGGTAATGCCAGAGCAGATGACGCTGCGGCATAGCGAGCGCGAGGCAGTCGTCCAGCACGCTTTCAAGATCTTCCTTGTCTATATTTTCCTCGTCGATATGGTCTGCCGTAAAGAACGATGTAGGCGGGAGCTGCTTCGGGTCACCGACTACCACAACGTTCTCACCGCGTGCTATCGCACCTACGGCTTCGCTTGTGGGAAGCTGCGAGGCTTCGTCGAACACAACGAGATCAAACTTCGCGAATGACGGGTCTATATACTGCGCGGCGGAGATCGGGCTCATCAGCATACACGGACACAGCCTTCCAAGCAGGTTCGGTATGCTGTCGAACAGCTTTCTTATCGACATTCCGCGCGCCCCGCTCTTGATCGCCTTCTGGAGTATCGCGAGCTCCGACGACGCGCCGGATTTTCCGGACGATACATCGGGAACTCTCGCGGAAAGGCGGGATACGAGCTCCTCTATCGTGAGCTCCTCAAAACGCGCAGTGAAGTTGCGGTATTTTTCAACCGTTCTTTCAAACTCCGCACCCTGGAACGCTTTTAACAGCGGTTCGTTCTGTACGGCACAGGATATCACCGACTTGCATACGCAGGCGGAAAGCGCTCCCTTTATGCTGCGCTCGTCAAGTGCTCCGGAACGGTACGATTCTGCAACGTTTCTGAGCCCGAGTCCGTTCAGCTTTCTTATGCTGTTTTCAAGCACTACCCTGTCACGCAGAGCTTCTGCGCTGCCGTAATAACCGCGCGCCTCAGCAGCCACGCTGCCGAACAGGTCTGCACCGCCGCATACGGATATAACGTCCGCGGCAAACTCGTTTTTGAGCCTGTCGCATACTCCGAGCATATCGAAATAGCGCAGCTCCGCTTCGGATACCGCAGTACGCAGTGCCGGATCGCTCTTTTTCGACATAAGCGCCGATCTCAGCTCCGGTGTAATACCCGCGAGCTTAACACGCAGGTCATACGATACCGGAATAGCCTCCTTCAGCTTTGCGAACGCGGTGTTCTCGCCGCGCCAATGCTCCCCGAGATACTTTGTCACATTCGGATCGGCATTATTCACGAGCCCGATAAGCTGACCGTATTCGGACAGCGTACCAAGTGTTTCGGCAATATTTTCCTTTGTGACTGTGCCGGGGTTCTTCGCATAGACCGCGAGCTCCTTGACGCATTTTCCCGAATTTATTGCTTTTGAGATGAAATTGCTCTGCAGTGCTTTTTTCCAGTTTATCAGCGCGGCATCGGCGTTATAACCCCAGATGCTCGGCTCAAAACGCTCTCCGAGCTGCGCCTTTATCGCCGTGCATCTCATTCCGCAGTCTATCAGCTTGTCAAGCTCCTCGCGCACGAGCTGCGGGTTTTCGCCGCTTATTATGCCGTCAACAAGGAACTCCGGCTCGAATACGGCTTTGAATATCCCGAAAATGCCGTCTATAACCTTCTTGTCGGAGGGCATCGGCGCTGCCAGCGTTTCGCCGAGCTTCGCATACGCCGCAGCTGCTTCGTTCGCCTTGTTCACAAGCAGCTCGGACAGCTCCGAGAACGCGCTGCGCAGCTCTATCGTGTATTCCGACGCGCATACGTTTTTAAGCGGTGAGGTCTGCAGCCCGCCGAGTACTTTACCGGCAGCCGCAGTATCTGCCACGGCTTCGAGCCATGCGCCATAGTCACTTCCGGACGCGCCGTTCACGAAATTCGCGTCAAGCATCAGCTTACCGTCCTGCTCCTTCGCGGCTTCGTAGCCAACCACCGCGTCATAGACGGACATTCCCGCTGCCCGCTCTTTATAGAGCGCGCTCATCGTATCGTTCAGCTCTTTGCGGAGACTGTGCAGCTTATCCGCCGTCTGTGCGTATTCCTCCGGCGACTTGATCCGGCTCATTGACAGCGCGGCTTCGAGCTGTGTCAGTACGGCACGTTTGTTTGATTTATTCGAGTGCAGCTCAAGGCAGAACGGATCAAGCCCGATTTTCGCAAGACGCTTCTGAACTACCGACAACGCCGCCATTTTTTCCGCGACAAACAGCACCGACTTGCCCTGAAACAGCGCATTGGCGATCATATTCGTGATCGTCTGCGATTTTCCCGTTCCGGGCGGTCCGTGCAGCACAAAACTCCTGCCGAGCGACGCTTCATACACCGCGGCAAGCTGTGAGGAGTCAGCGCTCATGGGTACTGCCATATCAGCCGGCAGCACCTTCTCGTCGAGGGTGTGAGGCGAAACGTCGATATCCTCGCTCTCCCACTCCGTTTTGCCGGACATTAAGCTCGCAACTACCTTGTTCTTCGCGAGATCGTCCGAACGGCTCCGTATGTCATTCCACATGATAAAGCGGCTGAATGAGAACTGTCCGAGGAAAGCAAATTCCTCTATGTCCCAGCGCTTCTTCGACATTATCGCCTGCCGCATAGTGCTGAACACAAGCGGTATATCCACGCCCTTCTCGTCGGCGGGAAGCGGATCGAGCCCGTTCACGGAAATGCCGTGATCCTGACGCAGCAGCTCCAGCAGCGTTATATTAATCTGTGTTTCCTCGCCGCGTATGCGCAGTGAGTACGACTTATCCTGTATCTTCTTTACTATATCCACCGGCACGAGTATGAGCGGTGCGTAACGCGGCTTCGAGCTCTTGTCAGTCTCGTACCAGCGCAGAAATCCGAGCGCGAGGTAAAGTGTGTTCGCGCCGTTCTCCTCAAGGCTCACCTTCGCGTCGCGGTGCAGCTTTTTCAGCGTCTTTTCAAGCTCTGCTTCGCTTATGAACGTGCGCAGACGGCGGTTCTTGAATTCCGACTCTGCAATCGACGATATAAGATCGCGGTCATTCTCGATCTCGTATATTTTACTGTCGGACACGGAAAACGACTTTTCCGCCGGCGCAGGCATTATCCTGAAGCTCTCGCCGTCCGATATCACATCTTCGAGCTTTGCGAGATCGGCGGTCATGAACTGCACGTTTGACGAGCCGGGACGGAAATTCAGAAGGCTGTTGCGCAGGCTGAGATCAAGCAGCTTGCGTTCCCAGATCATCTGCTTCGTGAGCTCCTTTTCCTCGGCAAAACCGCCGCGGTGAGCTGTGTCTATCATTCTCGGCTCGGAGGTTATCTCGCTGTCGGAGCGCTTGCCGTAATCAACTGCACGGTAAGTCCCGTTTTCGGCTACTCTCGCGGGAATAGGTCTGATGCCGCTTCCTCTGCACCTTCCAACATCAACGGCGCAGCGGAAATCCGCGTCCTCGCCGAGACGGGTAAGAGCATGCGATTCCGCGCGAGAGAAATCCGCGGATTCACCCGCCGCAAAATCAGTACACTCAACAACACATATCTTGTCTATCCCCTCCGCAGTTCTCTTGCGCAGAGCGGAAACATCGTCCTCGGCGCAGTCGGCGAAGGTCTCCTCGTCAAGCCAGAATCCGGCAAAGCAATGACCTTTAACCTGCACTATAAGCGGGTTCAGCCCGATCTGTTCGAGACACGACACGAAAAGCAGCGAGAGATCGAGACAGGTTCCGTGCTTTTCGGTCAGCACGGTGTACGGCAGACGCACACGCTGCCCGGACTTGCCGAAGCTCGCCGGCGGCATAGTATAGGCAATATTTTCCTCCTGAAGAGCGGCATACACCGCGGCAGCCTGCTGCTTCACCACGTTCGGATCATCGGACTGATAGCCCGTGAATGACGGCGAACCCGTCCATTTCTGCAAATAAACCGAAGCCTTAGATATCACCTCGCTGACAAGAGGATGATTCGGAGATGTGAACGCGGCAATAAGCTCCGGCATTATGTCAGCTCCGCTCCACTCGTCATACGCAAGTATCTCGGCGGGAATGTCCGCTTCCGCAAGCGTTTCCCCGTCCTTTTCCGCGGAAATATGTATGTTAGCGACTTCCTTTTCGGTCAGCGAGAACAGGTGATCCGTCGATAACGTGAGCTTCACGGGCGTTATCTCGGTAGTGCGCCCCGCTTCGGCATACTGCACCGTATATTCAAACGGACGCGCGAATTCCGGCTCAAACACCGCGCGCACAACAATTCCCTCATACGCGGTCTCACCTGTGTTCACTATGCCGATGCTCCTTATTAAAGGTATGTAATTCTGCTGCATTGCGTAATTGAACACACCCGCGGACTGTACCTCTATCCTTATATCACCGTTCATCGCATATTATTCCTTTCGGTATTATTAGTTACAGTATAGCACCTTTTTCCGTAAAAATCAAGGTTTTTGCAAATATAAAAAAGCCCCGTATATCACAACCGATATACGGAGCCGGTATTATTCTTCCATTTGCTTTGAAAAATACATTGCAGCCGCTTTTACAAGCGCGGTCTGCTCCGGAGTAGCGTATTCACTGCCGTTTCCCGAAAGCATAACCACAGCGCCATTCACGTCGCCCTGCGCAACGATCGGAGCACACGCGATCGCGTACTTGTCCACGCCCTCGATCGGGTTTATGCGCTTGTCCTCAAGTGACGCGTAAACCACAGGCTTGCGGCTTTCGATAACGTCCTCAAGCGAGCTCGAAACGCGTCTTTCAAGAACTTCCTTCTTCTGCATTCCCGATACCGCGATAACGTGATCTCTGTCACATATCGCCGCAGGTGCTCCGCCTATCTTCGCGAGCACCTCGGCATATTGGTTCGCTATATCGGATATGTCGCCAACAGGCGAGTATTTCTTGAAAATTACCTCACCCTCGGAGTTTGTGAATATTTCCAGAGGGTCACCGTCATTGATAACATTGACACGGTAGACCTTGTCCTTCCGGTTGGCGGAGGACTGTGTAACGGTCTGTGAGTTATCTGCCGTGCCGTGCTTAAAATTTACCGCGTCACCCTTGCTTGTATCGAGTTTCAGCAGGCTGTCAATGTCCGAACGAAGTATTATATCAAGGTGATCTTCATACACTACTATACGCTCAACCATTATGCTGATATCCTTTTTATCGAGGGTATTCTTGTTGATGATATCATCGAATACTTCCATGACGGTCTTTGCCGCACGGTTAGCGCGTATTACGGTGTTTGTGCTGTCCGCAAGAAGTTTGACCTGATTTTCGAGCCCCTCTATTTTCTCCTGTGCCTCGGCTATCAGCACATCATACGTCTGCTCAATGATATCCGGGTCATTCCCGGGTTTCATCATATCGCGCGCTTTTTGCCGCACCAGTGTTTTCAGCTCGTCCTTCGTTATCTCGATGATCTCGTGTATCTGCTTCGCCGCAGCAAGGCTGTCGCCGGTAGAGCTTTCCTCTTTCTTTATCGCTTCGTTAAGCTCTTCAAGGATACTCTCTGAGTTATCTTTGATCTTCCTGATGTATGTTTTCAATATATCGTCAAGAACATCAACACGGATATGGTGCGCTGTGCAAGCAACCGTGCCGCGTTTCTGATACGCTCCGCATATATATGCAGGTTTCAGCGTCGGGCGGCTCCGTGAGAACATCGCGGCTCCGCAATCCCCGCAGAACAGCACACCTGTGTACATATTGTCGTACTTCTTGCTTCCGCGGTAACTGTTCGTGGTGCGCTGCTTGATTAGATCCTGCGTAAGCGCGAAAACGCTGTACTCGACGATAGGCTCGTGGTGGTTCTCGAATACAATGTGCTCACTCTCATCAACCGGTACGTCCTCACCGTTGATCTTTGCACGGGTGTATTTGTGCTGCCGGAATGTGCCGATATAGAAGTCATTGGCGAGTATATTCTGTATTGTGATGATACTCCACTCGTCCTTACACTTGATGTTGCAGTCATCGCCACGTTGCTCTATAAGCTCTTTTTGCCTTGCTCTTGGTGTCGGTATGTGCTTCTCTGTCAGGTAGTTGGCAATTTTCCGATAACCCCAGCCCTCGTTGTACAGTTTGAATATCTCCCGCACAACCGGTGCGCACGGTTCATCAACTGCGTATATATTCTTGTGCGCATTCACGATGATATAACCATACGGAACACTGCAAAGCCATTCGCCCTTGCTCTGGCGGCTTTTGATGACCGCACTCACTTTCTTGCTCGCGTCCGTGACCGGCATTTCATTGACAAAGAAGTACAGCTTTATCTTCATCCAGTCGTCGCGCGTCGGGTAATCTACATCGTCACCGATTGCAATGATACGCACTCCGGTTTCTACGATGTCCTCAAACTCTGCAAGTCCCCTGCCCGTCCGGCGCGAAAAACGGCTGAGGTCCTTTATAATAAGTATATCGTACTTCCTCTTCATCAGCTTCGGACGAAGTGACATATACCCGGGACGCTGCTCGAAAGTGTACCCAGAGCGGTCACGGTCTTCGTAGTAATCAACAATGCTCGTCGGGAAGTGTGTCTTGCAGTAGTCGTCGATGATTGCTTTCTGGTTCTCGATACTCGTATTATCCTTGTTAAGCTCGGTGTCAACAGAGATTCGGGTATAGGCGGCTATTTTCAGTTTTTCCATGTTATATAATCACCCCAATATATTACTGATAATATTGTAACATATTGAGGTGGGGTTGTCAATAGCAAATGTATCCGCTCAATAATCCGACGTCTTTAAATTGTGGTAAAAATATGCTAGATTTCATCGATCTTTATTCCCGGACGAGTCCTGTTTTTATTATCTCGGATATTTTTCAAATTGTTCACGAGACTGGTGCCGACCATTCCTTTGGCACCGGTTACGAGTATGTTCACACCTCTGCATCTGCATTGCTCACACGATCATCATGCGAATCCAAATATACACCTGCTGCCGCTGCGCATTCGTCGATGAGAGCTACGAGGGCATCGCAGTCGATATCAGCACCGTCGAAGATGTTATTAATTCTCTCCTCACGCACTTTCTCCCGCATAAAAGTAAGTCCGATTTCCGTTACCTGCTTGACCCATTTGAATGAAGCTGTATTATTTGCCATTGTGATTGCCCTCCTTCGGTTTTCTTGTGTTCCCCGTTGTAACTCTGATTTTTGCTCATTACAAGAGGGTTTGAGAAGTTTTCTTCTCAGGAAGGAACACTATCACAGAAAAAAGTACATGGGAAGCAGATATTACTGTGTGCTGTGAAAATTATACAGGATTTGAATATGAGCGGTCAATGTCCGGCGGCGTGCGGTTCAAAGTGCGGCAAGGTGCGGTTCAAAGTGCGGCAAGGTGCGGTTCAAAGTGCGGCGAGGTGCGGTTCTGAGTCCGTGCAGCTGCGGTTTTGGTGGCGGCATATACATTTCGCTATGGCCGCTTGATGACAGCGTAACTAACGCCGACCTCGAAAAGCTGCTCTATCCAGAGCGGCAGACAGCCGGCAAGCATTACGCCGAGCCTGACTACGAGTACATCCATCGCGAGCTGTCAAAGAAGGGCGTAACACTCACACTTCTCTGGCAGGAATACTGCGAAAAGGCTTATGCAAACGGACAGATACCGTACATGAGCACACAGTTTGGAGACAAGTACCGACGCTGGGCACGTGTGACGAAAGCAACGATGCGCATAACTCACAAGCCCGGCGAGGTAATGCAAGTAGA
>JAFPUE010000011.1 GCA_017395555.1 Ruminiclostridium sp.
ACTTCCGCATCGCAGACCTTTACGGTATTTGTGGTACTGTTGTACTCGATTTTGCCGCTGCCACCCGCAGGATTTACCGGAGTAGCGTTGGTAATTTCACCGTTATTTACTGTGAACGAGAACGAAGAATCCGTTACAAAGTACTTCTTTCCGGTTACGGTTTCGGTGAATGTGTCGCCTGTTTCGATAAGAATGTAGTCGCCGTCGGAAAGGCTCGATGTGTGCGTTGTCGTGTTTGATTTCCACTCATCGACAGCAACCGCTGTGTCCTTCGGCTTGCCATTAGTATCAATATCCTCGGCTTTGTAGATCGCAAGCTTTGCGCCTGTGATCTCGGACTCGTCGGTTATGCTCTTCTTATCAACTTTGAGCTCTGCCTTGACCTCAACCCGTTCCGCATCGTGTACAACAAACTTTGCGGGAACTGTTCCGGCCGCGGTATAGGTTATAAATCCGTTCTCCTTATCGTCATCGGTCACTGTACCGGTTTTGTTGCCGGTGACCGACTTCACGCCCGTGTCGTCGATCGTAAACTTCACCGCAGACTCGGTCACTTTGTACGTCTTGCCGGTCGTGGTGTCGGTGAAGTCATAACCGGTCTCGATAAGAACGTAGTCGCCGTTTGCAAGCGAGATCGTCTTTTCCGTACCGTCGGAAGTCCAGCTCTTAACGGGTGTCTTTCCGTCTATGGGCTTGTTGTTCGCGTCAACATCCGATGCCTTGTAGATAGCAAGGCTCGCGCCAGAAAGCTCGTGTTCCTTGGTGATATCCATTTTAGATATGATGAACTTCGGAGCGGTGGTATTTGTGAGAATGCTGGATACTACATAATTGGCATCCTTGAAATTATCCGGTATCTGAATGTCGTCAAACGAGGTGCTCCAGCTTGTGGCATATCCTTCGATCTGGTTCTCGTCGATAGAGTAGGAATAGTATACCTCATTCGTACCGATTTTCTCATATCCGAGAAGCTTGAGCGAAAAGAGCCACGAGCCGTCCTCCTGTACCGCGGCATTATCATGAAGTATGATATCCTTATCGTACGACTCGGTCTCGCCGGTGGAAAGATTGGTTTTCAGAACATGCAGCGTGATCTTTTCGGGTCTTTCTGCCTTGGTATCGTTTTTCCAGTCCTTCTTGATATCAAATATAATATTCTTCTGATCTGCTGCAGCGTGTACATCGGCATTGCTGTGATATTCGCTGTACGAGATCTGTACTGTCTTGGACAAGCTGTCCTTGGTGCTGTTATGAATAACAACGGTATTTGAGAATCTTGCAGCCTCCTCAACGCTATCCAGATCAGCCTTTATTTTATCGTATTTGCAGTCGTAAGTTATGGTATAAGCGGTCTGATCGTCAAGAACGAATCTTATCTTTGTTCCGACACCGGTCTTGTATATCATGCTGTCCGCGACCTGTGTGCCGTTAAGATAGAAGTAGTCTCTTACCGAACCCTCGGACTTGTCATAAGCGGGATTTCTTATAACGTCATAATGAATGACGGTCGGAGAAGTCTCGTCATATCTCTGCTTTGTTATTGTGATGGCGTTCGCACCTTCGACAATATCGAGGTTACCGCCGAGCCAGTCATCTGCGATTATCTTGCCGTCGGAGGACAGCTTTGCGGCGGGTTGGTTTATATTAAGAGTATAGGAAACCCTGCCGGAAGAGTCGCTTGGTGAACAGGCTGTGACTGCCTGTGTTTTTCCGCATATCTCACCGGAAGGCTTCAGCTTCTGCGAAGCTTTGAGATTCTTCACCTGTAAATTGTTATTCAGATAAACATCTGCGTTGTTTGAAACCTCTTTTTCAACATCGCCGAAGTTTATCGCTTTGGACACAGCTTCATCCGTCGGTGTGGTCGCGTAGATTATTCTGAGTCTCTTGCTGCCTTCCGAATACGCAGCTATTGCATCATCGACATTTACGGTGAATACTATCTCGTTGCTGTCGCCGGCAACAGATATCTGACTGTCAAATCTCTTGTGATAGCCTTCAAGGTCTCCCGACCATGTATTGTCGATACTCAGATCGTCACCGAAAAGTATTACCGAACCGGGATAATATTTATTTCCTGCCGATACGGTATCCCTGACAACGACAGTATCTCCGGCTACCAGCTGAGTTTTTGAACCGAATCTTACTTCCCAGAATGCAAGCACGGGCTGACCGCCGGCATTTCCGTAGTTGTCAAAAATACCCTTGCCGCTGTAAGTGAACTTCTTTGCATCAACGACGATGTCAGGTACATATTCCGCTTCGCCGGCCGGCGAATTGGGATATTTTATGCTGCCTTTATAATACTCAACATCAACGTGATTCTTATACTTTATAAGAGCATACTTGTCCTCTGTGAGCGGATCGCTTACTGCGGACTGATATCTTTCACCGTCCATTCTGGACTCATACTCTACGGTGAGAGTTTTTCCGCGGTTACTCTCGATAAAATCGCTGCCAAGAGTAAACTCAAAGCCTGCCGATTTACCGCTTTCAAACGTTCCGGAGGTTACCGGACCGTATATATTGTCCCTCGGGATCTCCTTGTATGCAACAGAGCCTGCATTCAGCGAAGCATAGCTTGTCTCGGTGCCGTTGATATAGTATCTGAATGTTTCTATACCGCCTTTAAGAACGGTACAGTTCTGCACATTCATATTAAGATCGCTGCGGAATTCCGCTCCTCCGGGACCGTCGATCACCTTGATGCTGTCTATGACACCTTCCGCGGGTATCTCAACATCAACGGACCACTTTATCGTAAGGTTTTCCGGATTCGAGCTGACAATACGCTTGGTCGTGCTGCCTACGGTACCGGTCGTATCCGTGACATCGACTTTTGCAGTATGCTTCGGAAGCGTGATATCCTTATATGTACCCTCTGCGCTGTTTTCCACATTGGGATCGGTGCTTTCGATGACCGTATCGTCAACCGCAGGCGTGGTATATTCCACATAGAATTTGCCGTTTCCGTCGTCAAGGAATGCGTTTTTGTTTATTATTACGGCATCGGTGCCGGATTCGGTGTACGAAATGCCTGCACTGCCAAGACCTGCTTCGAGGTCGGCGAGCGAAAGATTCTTACCCACCGTGTCCTTGACGGTGAGGGTGGAGATATCGCCGTTTGTGAACGCGCCGATAATACCCGGGTCAAAGGTTATTCTCCAGGTGATCTTCTTTGTGCTCGCATCAAACGAACCGCTCTTGCTTATGGAAGGCGAAGGAAGCCATACGACGGCAGGAGAATCCGGGGTTGTCTTTTCTTCGACATTATTGTTGTAATCGGCCTTTGCCTTGTTATTCAGCTCGGCATCACCGTTCTTTATGGACTCGGTGACCGCGTCGGGATCTACTTCAAGAGAATATGTAAGTGTGTGCTTACCCGCATCAAGCGCCCCTGCGTTAATAGTGAAGGTATTTCCCGATACCGCTGCGGCTGCCGCCGTTCCGTCAAGGGAAACATTTGCGGGCGCCACGAATACACCGGTCTCAAACGTATCGGTCACCGTGATATTCTTCATTGTCCCGCTCGAAACATCCAGGCTGACACTGAAATCCTGATACCATTTGCCGCCCGACTGGTAAAGGCTGCCGGATGTAGATTTGGTTACAGAAAGCTCGCCCGGTGCGTATGTAAAGCTCATGTTGAACAGCGGGTTCAGGTCGATCTTGCCGTCAACAAGGTCGCTCGCGTTCACATTGACCGTCATATTGACATCGCAGCTTCCGTAGTGTCCCTGAGGGTGATTCGGCTTGGGACGAACAGTAACCGTCATCTGCCCGTTGGCAGCGTCGTATGAATAAATTGCAAAAGACGTGTCCGTATCTTTTTCTATGGTAGCAAAATACGGTTCTACGTTTTTGCACTTTTTAAGATTATCAACGATAAACTTAAACTCCGCAGTGCCGTCGCTCGATGACGTTATAAAAGCACCCGAATCCCAGTCAAGCGAAAAGGACAGCTTATCTCCGTCTTTCAATGTTTCGCTTCCCGTAATGGGGGTTCCGTTCAGCTTTAGTCCGTCGAATTTTACAAAAGCCCCGTAACCTCCCTCGGCAGCAGACTTTTCGGCATTCGTATGAGTAACGCCGTTATCGTCTATTATCGTGATCGTTATCGGGTCACCTGCCGCGCTCGATCTGAAGCTCCAGTCATTCAGGCACACAAGCACCATAAATATGCTCATTAACACGCATAATACCCGTATGCCGAGCGGTTTCCTGTACGTCATGATATATCCTCCCTGTTTAACCGGTCTGCTGCAACGCACTTCCCTGTCGTCCGCGCATGACCGTCATTTATTTCTCCGCTGTCCTCACTGCGGAATTTTGGTGATACGTTTTTAGTGTACCATATATTATACACTGCGTCAATTAGTATCTTGCCCAAAATATGAACAGCTTTCTTTGGCACAATTGCCCCATTCGTTAGCTAAATTAAGCTGATATTTTCACATTTAAGCGTGCCATACACAAGCACGAACCGCCGTTATTGCGCTGATTATATGACTTGCGGCTCATATGTAACAAGTTACAAACTTCTGCTGTTCATACAGATTGTTAATCAAGAACACAGTGTGAGGCGTACTGCCAAATTAATAATTCTTGTTCATTTTCCGTTGACTTAATCGGCAGAACGTGATATAATAATGTATTATGTTATGAAAAAGCTATCGGAGGAGAAATAAATGAAAAGGAAGTTATCAATACTCGCCGCGGCTATGGCTGTCGCAATGGCAATATCCGGCTGCGGGAACTCAAGCCCTGCTCCCGCCGAGACCGGCGTTACAGCAGGAACGATACACACCGAGCCCGAGCACCAGCGCATAGGCTGCCTGACCTGTATAGGTCTTGACGAGGACGGTGTGAAAAAGTGGTCACAGAATGTCGCTGCCGAAGGCGACGAGGGAGAGCCCTACTCCGAGACCGACTCGCTTGTATTCTTCGATACACTCGACGCTATGGTGCTTGCTCTCGGTTCCGGCAATATTGATCGTATCTCGCTCGGCTATGCTCCCGCAAAATACATCGTTGACAGAAACGACTCGTTCCGCCTTTCCGACAAGGGATATATCACTATTCTCGGCTACTCGATCGCCGTGCTCAACGATGAAGAAAGCGGGCTGATCGAAAAGGTTAATGCCGCTATCGACGATATGAAAAAGGACGGCACCCGCGATATGCTCGAAAAGAAATATATCACCGATCTGGGAAGCAGTGACCCGGAAGCAGTCGAACTTCCGTACAATGCACTCTGGGAGACGGTAAGGATAGCGGTCACCGGCGATATGCCGCCTATGGACCTTATGCTCGCGGACGGAACTCCGGCAGGCTTCAATACCGCGTTCCTTGCGGAGCTTTCGAGACGCATCGAAATGAACTTCGAGCTTGTGAGCGTAAATTCCGCGGCCCGTGCAAGCGCACTCACCTCCGGACGTGTTGATGCTCTGTTCTGGATGCGCGGCGCGTATGACTCCGACGGAAACGCACTTCCCTACCCGCTCGACAGTATCGAGGGCGTAAAGGTCTCAAAGCCGTATCTGCTCGATAAGAGAGTCTCCGTAACGCAGAAATAAAGATAACACAAAAAAGCACGGAATATGAAATCCGTGCTTTCTGCTTTTCAAAAATAATATTATGTTTATTCACAGACTATCAAATCCCCGTATTACGGGATCAAGTTTAGGGATCCAACCCCTTTTTAAAGGGGTTGGCGCTGTCCGCGTAGGACAAGTCTGTCAAAAAAGTTCCTTTTTTGACAGACAAAAAGCACGGAATATGAAATCCGTGCTTTTTGATTTATTCGGAGAAAACAAAAGTATATTATATGAGACGATCAGCCCAGCTTCGCGCTTACCGCGAATACCGCTTTATCCGCCGTTTTCTGCGATGTATTCACTGCCGAGAGCACAGCAGTCTTTGTGCCGTTTTTGCCGAAGTCGGTGACTTCAAATGTCATCAGCTTCGATGTTGCACCGCGCGGAGCTATACGAACGGACTTGCCCTCGGTGATAAGGTTGTAGGACATATTACCCGCACCCGCCGATGTATCTATAGTGACAGCGAGTGTTCCCTTTTGGGTGTCATTCGCCTTGAATTCGTAGTACATCGCGCCGTTGGCTTCAAGCGTCATATCCGACACACTGCACATTCCGGGCGCGGACAGCTTGTACGATACGGTCCTGCGCGCGTTGATGCCGATGTTTATGGACGACGACGTTCCCGGCAGCTTGTAGAATTTCGTGTACGCGGTAAAGTCGGCAGCACCCGTGAGCAGCTTATCAAAGGTGTATGACTTGCTTGCCGATTTCAGACCGTTGCTTATCGCGGTGAGCGAATTTGAGGTCTTGGAGTATGCTTTCATTACCTTCTTTATCGTCCCGACACCGCCCATTTTGTTATGTATGTACAGCGGAATGAGCATCTCGCCGTACTGCCTTGAACGGTAGTCCGAAATACTGCTGAGCTTGTACTGCGTGCTTTTGAGGTAACGGGATATCTGCGTTTTCATAGAGCTGTTGACCTCGCCCATATAAAGCAGAGCGCCGTAATTGGCAAACGCCTCCTCGAACCACGAAGCAACGTTCTTCCCGGCATAGCGGTAAATGATACCGTGGAATATCTCATGGGACATTGTCTTGGTGTACGCGGAAATATCGCCGTTAGGGTCAACCACCACATACCCGCCCCTGGTCACATCGTTTAAGTCGATCTTCTTTGTTCTGCCGCTTACCGAACGCGGTGCAACATCGGAATCAATGCTTATCGCGCCGTGACTTACAAGATAGACGTGGAAATAATCGTCGCGCTGCGTCCGGCTGCCCGGAACAAACTCGTGATACGGCTCGTCGAAATCGTACTGATCGAAGAATACGTCGATGATATCGGCGAAGATATCCACATACTCATCCGCGCAGGGTGTCCCATACTCATAGTGCAGCATAAAATTGCCCGCTGTGAACGTCCGCTCGTCTATGTACTGCGGTCTTTCGTCCTCGGCAACCGCCGTGTCGGATTGGTTTTCGGCGAGTATGCGTTCCTTTTCGGTCTGGGTGATTATGCCGTAATCGAGCAGTCTCGCGAGCTTTCCGGAAACCGTGCAGTCCGAGATATCGACTTTGAGCGTCTTGCTTACTCTGACATTACCGGATGAAGCGGTGATACGTCTGCTTATCTGCACATCGTTGATATCACTGTATGTAATGTGTCCGATATTCGCGGAATAGCTTTCCTGCACGTCCACCGGCGCGTAGATGATATCACCAGCCGCGTTCTTCGGTGTAATATTTACACCCGTGCCGCCGTTAAGCGAGGTTATGCCGATGCTCTTGACTTTAGAGAGAGAAAGAGAGTTGTCTGTCTTTCCGCTGACAAAAAGCGTCTCATTCGACACACCCGTTCCTGCCGGCAGAGTGTCTGTCTTAACACGGAGCAGCACCTTGTCAGTCGGCTTGCTGAATGTGAAGCTGCCGCTGCTGTCGGTAGTGACCGTCCTGCTCAGATAATGCTCGTAGCGGTTCAGCCCGTTCTTCGAGTATTTCAGCCGCGAGCCGTACACCTCGATCTCTATCCCGCCCGCGTATATGCCGCTGTCGGCAGTAACGGCACCTTTGAATGTTTCGCTGTCCGCGAAGGCTGTGACACCGAGCGATACCGCGCATATAACCGCCGCCAGCATTACCGAGGCAACGCGTTTTATCAAATTGAATTTATTTTTCACATAAACCACCTCGTTACAATTATAGCATTTCCCCCCGTTTTTTTCAAGCGCAAAACGACATTTTTCCGCAAAGGCATTAATTGGCAGTACGAGCTTGGCGATATGCACAAAAAAACGGCGGCTATATTGTGCATACGGAGTATTGCAAATTCCGCCGGGATAATATATCATTTTTACAGACGAAAACAAACAGCACGGAGGAAGAAAATGGACAGGATATCAAAGGAAATACAAAACCGACTGCTTGAAATGCAGGATACCGAATACGGCGATTTCAACGCGAAAATAATACCGAATATCCCCCGCGAGAGCATCATCGGCGTTCGCTCCCCGGAACTCAAAAAACTCGTCGCCGAATACAAGGGCAGAGATATGAGCGGATTTCTCGCTGCCCTGCCGCATAAGTACATCGAAGAAAGCTACATTCATGCGCAGCTCATCAACGCGATGAAGGATTTCGACGAGTGTATGCGTGAGACCGAGCGCTTCCTGCCATTTATCGACAATTGGGAGACCTGCGATTCCCTCGCCCCGAAGGTTTTCAAAAAGAACAAGCCCGTACTCCTGCAAAAGTCCGCTCAGTGGCGCGGCTCCGATCACACATACACGATACGTTTCGGCATAGGAGTACTCATGCGTTATTTTCTCGACGATGATTTCGCCGTGGAATACGCCGAAGCCGCCGCAAGCGTAATATCTGAGGAATATTATGTGAATATGATGATCGCGTGGTATTTCGCAACCGCCCTCGCCAAGCATTACGACGAAGTTCTCCCGTTTATTGAAAAGCACCGCCTCGGCAAGTGGACGCACAATAAGACTATACAGAAGGCTGTCGAGAGCTACCGCGTTTCAGACGAACACAAGACTTATTTGAGCACTTTGAAGATAGCCTGAGGCTTTCAAGAAGGGGCTCTGCCCCTCAACACCCCGAAAGCCCACTTTAAAAAAGGAGCTTGACACCCTACGGCACGATGCCGTAAGGAAGTTTCCAAAAGCGCGCACGATGCGCACATTAAAGAAACTTCCGATAAATCTAATGCAGTATTTCAGAGCGCTCTGCTATGGACAGGCATAGCAAGAAACGCAATGGGATTGGCAAAGACTCCATTATTGAAATACTGCAAAGTTTTGGAACAGAAAAAAACCAGGCAATGCCGAAACAGTATTGCCTGATTTTATTGTTATGCTTTGATCTCTTTGATCGAGTATTTATCGCGGTAGAATTCGTAGCTCTTGTCGTATTCCTTCGTCGTCTCGCTCTTAAGATGATTGATGTACTCGTGCATATCGAAGCTGTCGTGCGCTATCTCTATCATGCAGACCGCAATATTCGAGCAGTGATCGGATATTCTTTCAAGGTCTGTGAGCAGATCGGAAAGCACAAATCCCATTTCTATCGTACATTCCTGCTTGCGCAGTCTCTCAATGTGCGCCGACTTTATCTCTACCTTCAGCCTGTCAACTACCTGTTCAAGCGGCTCAACCGTGATAGCCTTGCGCAGATCGTTGCTCTCGAACGCCGTTATCGACATATCGAGTATCTCGTTTACCGCCGCGATCATTACCTTGATCTCAGCAACTGCCTCGTCGGAGAATTTGAGCTCTTTCTCCTGTATCTCCTCGGCAGTCTCGATTATATTCACGGCATGGTCACTCAGTCTCTCAAAGTCGCTGAGCATATGCAGCAGCTCCGATACCTCGCGGCTGTCCGCTTCGGACGTGTTCTTGTTGCTTATCTTGACAAGATAGGTGCCGAGGCTGTCCTCGTACATATCGACGGATTCCTCGATCTCGCGTACCTTCTTCGCCTTTTTCTCGGAGTAATCGAAAAGCGCGTCAAACGCAATATCCAACGACTTTTCCGCCTCGTGCGCCATACTTACCGCGACAGTGCGGCTGCGCTCTATCGCTATCGGCGGTGTCGAGATCAGACGATCATCGAGCAGTGCAAACTCGCCCTTGTCTGAGCCCTCGCGGATAACGATGCACGCGAGCTTTTCGAGCAGCTTATTGAACGGTGCGAGCGTTACGATCGTAAGGATATTGAACGACGAGTGGCAGATCGCGATGCCGACAGGCGAAATTGCCTCATTGGAAATCGCGGGCTGCAGCAGCGCGTTTATTACGCAGTAAATAGTCAGCCATACTATCGTACCGATAGTGTTGAAGCTGAGGTGTATGAACGCGGCACGCTTTGCGTTCTTGTTTGCGCCGAGCGACGAGAGCATCGCGGTAACGCAGGTGCCTATATTCTGACCCATTATGATCGGTATTGCGGCGGAATATGTGAGTGCTCCGTTAAGCGACAGCGCCTGCAGGATACCGACGGACGCGGCGGAGGACTGGATTATCGCGGTAATTACCGCACCGGCGAGAACACCGAGTACAGGGTTTGAGAACATACCCATGATATCGCGGAACTCCTGCACCTCACTGAGCCCGGAAACTGCATCGGTGATATCGCGCATACCGTACATCAGGAACGCGAGACCGAATAGGATAGACGCGGTATCGGTCTTTTTCGAGTCCTTCTTGAACACGAGCATTATGATTATTGCGACAAACGCGAGGATAGGCGTAAAGGTACGCGGGTTAAGGAACTGCACCCACATCTCGTCACTGCTTACACCGATGAGCGACATGATCCACGACGTTACGGAAGTACCGAGGTTAGCGCCCATGATGATACCGATAGCCTGTCCGAGGTTAAGGATACCGGAGTTTACGAAGCCGACAACCATAACGGTTGTTGTCGCGGACGACTGAATAACGGCGGTGATAACAACGCCGAGCAGAAATCCTTTGAATTTGGTTGAGGTAGCAGCGGCGAGGAGCGTTTTGAGCTTACCGCCGGCTTTCTTTTCGAGACCCTGACCCATGAGCTTTACGCCGAAAAGCAGCAGGGCGAGACCTCCGAGCAACGAAAAAACATCAAATATGTCCATAGACATCCACCATTTTTTTGCGGACTTCTCCTGCCCGCAGATTTTCACACATATTTCTTCCTTATCTTACACCATAATTATAAACTCTTTATGTGACAATTTCAAGTAAAAACGGTAAGCAATTATATTTTCGTTGCTTTTGCATAACGGTTTCAACATCTTTTGGCATTAAACATACACTTTCAACAATAGCAACTGTTCATATCCCATAAAAATATGCAGGATCTTGAAATAAATCCTGCACCGAAATGATCGAATCTGTCTCCCCATTTCTGTGACCTTAATAGTAGAGACATTACTGCCGATCAGATGAATTGTGTGAATGAGTCGCCGCCTATGCAAGATGTGAAATAAAACCTCACTTGTGCGGCGGATTGTCCCCGCGCGGACTCCGCGCGGCCCGCGGCAGCGCCTCTCTTCAAAGTCTCAAAGCGCTCTCAGCATCTCTTCGTCGAGCCGGGACAGTATCTCCCTGCGCAGAGCATTCACTGCCGCAGCGCTGAGCATGAGCCCACGATCGAGCTCTATATCGGCTTTGCCGAGCTCATAGACGGTGCCGCCGGTCTTGGCGAGCCTTGCGGCTATCTCGTCGGCGGTTATCTCGCGGTTCACCGCTTTTTCGGGTACCGTTTCCGTTATGCAGACTATCTCGTGCTTGCCGCAGACAACACGGGCTGTAACCGGCTCGCCCGCCTTTACCGTCACCCGCACATCGAACCTGTGACGCTTGTATGGCTTGTCATACAGCTTTTTAAGCTCCGCAAGAGCGCCGGACATCGCTTCGACATCCTCTTTCGTGCGCGTTCCCTGCATATCCCGCAGAGACCCGTCAAAATACGACTGCGTGAAGCCGCTGCGGGAGAATACCGCGCGCAGGGTTTCCATATCGGGCTTTCTGCCGTCAAGCACGGCACGGCAAGCCGTTACAGCCGCGGCGACATACTCCGGGCGCTTCATACGTCCCTCTATCTTCGCCGAGGTCACACCTATTTCGTCAAGCTCTTTCAGGTGCTCTATTACCGACAAGTCTTTGAGCGACAGAACGCTGTGCCTGTCCCCGTAGGTGAAATCAAGCCTGCATGGCTGAGCGCACAAGCCGCGGTTGCCGCTTCTGCCGCCGTACATCGCACTCATAAGACACTGCCCGCTCACGCAGACGCACAGTGCGCCGTGAACGAACACCTCGGTCTCTATATCAACATTCCTCGTTACCCGCTCTATCTCGTCAAGTGACATCTCGCGGGCGAGCACAACGCGTGAAAACCCGTGCCTGCGGGCAAATTCCGCACCCGAAGCCGAGTTTACCGTCATCTGTGTCGATGCGTGCAGCCGCAGAGAAGGCGCGGCTTCGCGGATAATCTGCGCAGCACCGAGATCCTGCACGATAACGCCGTCCGCACCGGCTTTTTCAATGCCGGAAGCCGCGGCCGCGAGCCCGGTAAGCTCGTCATCGAACACAAGCGTATTCAGCGTTACATACACCTTAACGCCGGAAATGTGGCACTCCCGGACAGCGGCGGCAAGCGCATCATAGGTGAAATTCTTCGCATTCCTCCGCGCGGAGAATGACGTTACGCCGAGATATACGGCATCTGCGCCGGAATTGAGAGCGGCGGGAAGGGAATCCTCACCGCCGCATGGAGCCAATATTTCTATCATTTCGTGCTTCCCGCTGTCTCTGCGGGTTTGTCGTGATCGTCATTCCGGAGCTCGGACTCGAACGTCGTCTGAATGTACTTGCCGCCGAGCTTTTCCTCGTTCTGCATATTCAGCAGGGATTTCAGGCGCTCAACCTGCTGCTGGAGCTCGACGATCTCCGCTTCCTTCTTGCCGATGCTGAGCCCGTAGGAATTCTCATAATTTTTGAGTATATTGCGCAGCTTGTTGTTCTCGTCCTCTTTCTCCTCGGCTTTCAAGCGCACAGCCTGCTCCGTCTCGGCGAGCAGTGCACGGAGCTTATCAATTTCGGCGCTCCTGCCTTCGAGCTGTTTTATGGTCTTTTCGTACTCGGCGAGCTTCTTTGCGGTCTCGCTCTCATCGGACGCGGATTTTCCGGACTCTTTGAGCTTTTCGATCTCCTCGTTGGCTATCGCGAGCTCTATTTCGAGGTCTTCCTTCTCGGCTTTGAGCTTCTTTACGGCTTCCTCGTTCACCGAAACAGATCCGTCGTCGTCCACTGCGATCGAGTTTATCTCCATTTTCGTGATCTTACCGTTGAGCTCGGCGATCTGCTTATTTGCGGTCTCAAGCCTGTCGTGCGAAACTTCGAGCTCGTTGCGCAGAGCCTCGTTTGCCGCAACCTCGGTGAACTTCTCGGTATTGAGCTTGGTTATTATCTTATTGGCGGAAGCGAGCGCGGATTTCGCATCACGCAGAGCGCTTTCGCTCTCGTTGTACGCACCGGCAACCTGCTCCTGCTTCTGGGTGATGTCCTTCAGGCGGGCTTCAAGCTCCTTTTCCTTCGCACGCAGTCCCGTGTTCTGCATTTCTAGAGCGGCCTCACGCTCGTTATGCTGGGTTAGCTGTCCGGCAAGTGTCTCGGTGCGCTCTTCGAGTATGTCTATCTTTGCGTTGAGCTCGTCTATCAGCGCCTGATCCGCCTCGCTTCTCTTCTCACTGAGATTATCGCCCATGATAAGAAGTGCGGCATAAGCGGTGACCTCCGCCTCGCTGACATTTCCCATTTTGACGGTCAGATACTTGATCTGATCCTCGAACTGTTTCGCAAAATCAAGCACCTCATCGGGCTTGTCGGTCTTTAAGTAATATCCTCTTCCGTTTACCTGAACTCTGAGCTTGTCCATAATTATGAGCCTTTCCTGTTGGATTTCCCGCCCGCTGTATCCGCGGACACAATTTTACAGATACATTATACAACAAAATCACAAAAAAGAAAAGGGGTTTTGTAAATTTTTTTCGGATTTTCAAAATTTTCTTGAAAAATCCCACGAAATATAGTATAATGTTTTTAATTGGCAGAAATTTATTTTGATAACTTTCCGAAGGAGACAGAATTATGCTTGAGATCGGTATAAAAGGGCGGCTGAGCGAGACCGTCACAGAAGAAAAGACCGCCGGAGCTGTCGGCAGCGGAGCATTGCCCGTGTATGCGACACCCGCGATGATCGCGCTTATGGAGCATACTGCGCTGCTTTCCGTCGCGCCGGAGCTTGACGAGGGAATGACCACCGTAGGCACAAAGCTCGATGTTGCGCACACGAGCGCGTCTCCCGTCGGAAGCACGATAACCTGCGAGAGCGAGCTTGTTGAAACAGACCGCCGCAGGCTCGTATTCAAAGTCACCGCGTATGACGATGCCGGTGAGATCGGAAGCGGCACCCACGAGCGGTTTATCGTGGACTGCGGCAAATTCATGGAAAAAACGGCTGCAAAGCTGAATAAATAAACGAAAGGGCAAGCGAGATGAACATAAAGACATTTTACCTGAACAACGAAAAGACCGTGCTTATGAAGGCGTACCTGCTCGGGCAGGTAGAGAGCATCGAATGGTGCAGGAAGCGTCCCGCGATACTGATATTGCCGGGCGGCGGATATGAGTTTTTGTCCGAGCGTGAGGCGGAACCCGTGGCTATGCGCTATGCTGCCGAGGGCTACAATACCTTCGTGCTCTACTACACCTGCAATGCGCGCTATCCCGCCGCATTTATCGACGCAGCCTACGCGCTGTACAAGATACGAATGAGAGCGGACGAGTTCGGAATAGACCCGCAGAAGATAGCGGTCTGGGGAGCAAGCGCCGGCGGTCACCTCGCGGGCTGCCTCGCTACGATGTGGAACGATTCCGCGATCACCGGCAAGCTCGGCTGCGAACCGCAGGATATCCGCCCGAACGCCGCGATACTCAGCTATCCCGTTATCAGCGGCATCACCAACCCGCACAAGGGCTCGTTCGACGTGCTTCTCGGCAAGAACGCCACACACAGTGAGCTTTCGCGCCTTTCTCTCGAAAACCGCGTCACCCCGAAAACACCGCCGATATTCCTGTGGTGTACAGCCAACGATGACTGCGTTCCCGCACACAACAGCCTTGTAATGGCGAAGGCGTGTGTTTCCAATAAAGTACCCGTTGAGCTCCATATGTTCGACGAGGGACCGCACGGACTGTCCACCTGCGACAAGGTGACCGGCTGGAACGATTACTTCTACCGCGACAACTGCAAGGAGTGGATCCGCCTGTCGTTAGAGTTCCTCGCAAAATATATGAATGTATGAATTAAGATATGATTAACATAATAAATTGCCCGAAATGCGGCTCCGACAATATCATAAAAGGCGACCTGCTGAGCCCCGGCGGTGTCGTATTCGCCCCGGAATGTCAGACCGAACCCATACGGATATTCTCGGGACTGACGGCTCTTGCCTGCCGCAGCTGTGGGACTGTATTCGGATTTGAGCTTACGGATAAGCCGGAAAAGCTTACCTGCAAATAATACATTTTTTCAGCCGACAAGAAAGGAAAAACAACAATGGCAAAGAAGATACCGTTCATAACAAAAGAAAAAGCAGAACAGATCAGGAAGGAGATACCCACGCCATTCCATATCTACGACGAAAAGGGTATAAGAGCAACAGCAAGAGCCCTCAACGACGCATTCGCGTGGAACAAGGGATTCAAGGAGTACTTCGCGGTAAAGGCTACCCCGAACCCGTTCGTAATGAAGATACTCACCGAGGAAGGCTGCGGCTTCGACTGCGCATCGCTCACCGAGCTTATGCTCGCCGACAAGGTAGGCGCAAAGGGTCACGACATCATGTTCAGCTCGAACGAAACTCCCGATGAGGATTACAAGCTCGCGTACAAGCTCGGCGCGATCATCAACCTCGATGACTTCACGCATATCGACATTCTCGACAAGCTCACCGGCATACCGGAGACGATCTGCTGCCGCTACAACCCCGGCGGAGAGTTCAAGACCAGCGAGACCGGAAATGTAATGGATACACCGAAGGACGCGAAGTACGGCTTCACGCACGATCAGCTCATCGAGGGCTATAAAATACTCAAGGAAAAGGGCGCGAAAAAGTTCGGTATGCACTCCTTCCTCGCGAGCAACACCCTCACCAACGACTACTACCCTGTTCTCGCGGGAATTTTGTTCCGTGCGGCAGTCGAGATCAAGGAAAAGACCGGCGTTGAGCTCAGCTTCATTGACCTGTCCGGCGGTGTCGGCATTGCGTACCGTCCCGAGCAGACCGAAAACGACATAAAGATCATCGGCGAGGGCGTAAGAAAGGCGTATGAGGAGATACTCGTACCCGCTGGACTCGGCAATATCTCGCTCTGCACCGAGCTCGGCAGATATATGCTCGCACCGAACGGTATGCTTATAACCACGGCGATCCGCGAAAAGCACATCTACAAGGAATACATCGGCGTTGACGCGTGTGCGGCAAACCTCATGCGTCCCGCTATCTATGGCGCTTATCATCATGTTACCGTGCTCGGCAAGGAAGACGCGCCGCATGACCACGTTTACGACATCGTAGGCGGTCTCTGCGAGAACTGCGACAAGTTCGCGAAGGACAGAGAGCTGCCGGAGATCGCAATGGGCGATATACTCGCAATCCACGACGCGGGCGCTCACGGCTTCTCCATGGGCTACAACTACAACGGCAAGCTGCGCTCGGCTGAGGTTCTGCTGAAAGAGGACGGCAGCTGGAAGCTGATACGCCGCGCGGAGACCCCGAAGGACTACTTCCGCACCTTCGATTTCAGCGAATACAGCTTCGAGGACTGAGCCGTGACATTCGAGTATTGCCCGAAATGCGGGGATAAGCTGATACCAAAGAAGATTGGCGACGAGGGCAATGTTCCTTTTTGTGAAAAATGCGAACGTCCATTCTTTCCGTTCTCCTATCCGTGTGTGATATGCCTTTGCGTGAGCGAGGACGACGAGGTGCTGCTGATAAAGCAGAGCTACGGAATTATCCGCTTTGTGTGCGTTGCCGGCTACATAAAGAACGGCGAGAGCGCCGAGGCAGCCGCGGTGCGTGAGATCGCGGAGGAGACCGGGCTTGAAACGCTCGGCATACAGTTCCTTTACAGCAGGTTTTACGAAAAGCACGACAACCTGATGCTCGCGTTCGTTTGCAGGGTAAAAAAGGCGGAGCCGCACATTTCCGCCGAGCTCACGGAGGCACGGTGGTTTTCGTCGGAAGAAGCGGAAAAGGCAATGTTTGAGGGTGCTTTAGGCATAGAAATGATACACAAGTGGCAGGAGCTGCTCGACAGGAGGCTTCTAGATATATGAGAATGAGAAAAAAGAAGTACCTTTCCGAGCGTCTTGCAGCCTGTGAAAGCGTATGTCTCGGCTGGATACCCGATCCTGTTCATGCAAGCGGAAATTTGTGTACAATAAATGCGGAAAGCATATTCGGCAGGAAAGCTCCGCTGCACCTTGAAATAGGCTGCGGCAAAGGGAAATTCGCGAATACCATAGCCGAAAGAGAGCCGGATATCGACTTCATAGCCGTCGAACAGACCCCGAATGTCATCGTGGCGGCAATGGAGCGGACGAAGGAGCTCGGGCTGCCCAATCTGCGCTATTTTATGGGAAAGGCAGAGTACCTGCAAAATGTGCTCGCACCGGACAGCGTGGAGCGGATATATCTGAATTTCAGTTGTCCCTTCCCGAAAACGAAGTACGCAAAACACCGGCTGACCCACAAACGTTTCCTCGATATCTACCGGGAGCTTCTTCCGGACGGCGGAAAGATAATACAGAAAACCGACAACCGAGATTTCTTTGCGTTTTCGCTGGAGAGCTTCCGCGAAAACGGCTTTGAGCTTGCATTCGTGACCGATGATCTGCATAACAGCGAAATAACCGGGAATATTATTACGGAATATGAACAGCGGTTTTTATCGCAGGGATTACCCATATATTACCTCGAAGCGGTAAACAAAAAATAAAATTAGTAAAAATTGCATAGAAACCCTTTACAAATCGAAAAAAATATTGTATAATACTATTAGCGTAATTTTGGGCTCCTAAACATGGCGCCTCTTATAAAACCGAAAGGAATGATAACAATGGGCAAATTAACCGCACTTATCAGCATTGCCGCTCTTGCAGGCGTGGGCTTCTATGTTGCCAAGAAGGTAATAGAAAAGCGCAATGCCGAGGAAGAAGAGCGCGCACAGCACATCTACGAAGACGATTCCGAGCTTTTCGTCGAGGAGAAGCACTCCACCCCCAAGGAAAAGCTCCAGAAGGCTTCCCTGTTCGCTGTCGGCGCTATTAAGACCGGCACCGAGAAGTTCAAGGAGGGCATCGACGATATCATCAACAATGACATGATATCGAAGGGCGAGGCAGCCATTTCCGAGACAAAGGAAAAGGCTGCCGAGACCAAGGACAAGGCTATTAACTTTGCGAAGTCCACCGGCGAGAACATCAAGGGCAGCATCGAAAATATCAAGAACAAGGTAGTCCGCAAGGCAGAGGAGACCGCAGATGATTCCGGCGCTTCCGATCTTGCTGAGGCTATCGAGAAGGATGTTAACGATCTCGCGGATTCGGCTGTTGATATGGCTGAAGCTATAAAGGACCCCGAGCCTATCGTTGAGAAGATCGGCGAAGCGTTTGATAACGCAGTCGAGGCTGTCAAGGACGAGGTTTCCGAAGCTGCCGACGATATAAACAGCATCTCCATTGACGATGCGGCTTCCGACGCTGTTGAAACATTCGATTTCAGCAACCCCGAGCAGCTCTGATAAGTCATACCGAAATAACAAACAGCGGGCAGCCTTTTGGCTGCCCGTTTTGCGTCATACCGCAATACTGCCTGCCCAGTATTGCCCCCAAACGTTTTTGTACTCGTTTTTCAAGTCCGATAAGTATGTCTGCTCCGGTATGAAATTATCCGGCTCGGAGACATATACAAACCATACAAACGATTCCGCATAATGCCTCTCAAACATCCTGTAAACCACGTAATCGCAGCCGTTAGTCTGCTCTACGGTGATCTCCGGCTCGTGGAAAAGGGAAACAACATCGTAATAATCGCCTTCAAGCACCTCATAATTATAGTCGCAGCCGCCCTTTTCTATAAGATACTCGGAAAACTCGCAGAACCGGTCATAATTATCCCTGATCTCGTCAAGATAAAAGCCGTATGTCTTAATACATTCATTCCTTTGCTTTTCATTCTGAACCGCAAAGTAAATTTTGACAGCCGCGAACGGCAATATTATCAGGAAACCGAGCACGAGCAATATGATCACCGTTCTGCGCACGATCTTTTTGGAAACTGCCATATAACTCACCTGCCTTACTCCGATTATAGCAGATACGGGCGGCAAATGCAATTACAAAGCGGTTACAATGTGTTTACTATCCGGTTACAAAAAACGCGGCAGAGAGCACTTCCCTGCCGTGTCTTCGTTACGCTTCCGTTTCAAGCAGCTCGTTGTGCTTGAAGAACAAAGAAATGCTCCACAAAGCGGAGAGAGCTACGAGAACATAAACGATCCTGCTTATTATGCTTTCCGAGCCGCCGCACAGCCATGCCACAAGGTCAAACTGGAAAAGTCCCACAAGACCCCAGTTGATGCCGCCTACGACAAGCAGAAAAAGCGCTATTCTATCAATTATTCTCATATTACCGTGTTCCTTTGCCTGTTTTGCCGCCCATGTACGAATCAGCGCACAAGCGGCTGTGATTATTATGCTCCGTATTGTGACACATATTCATTTAAAATGTACAATTTTCATGGTTGAAATATGTAAAATCATTAAAAATCTTTAAAATGTGCAAAAAGCCCTTGACAAATCGCGATGTATGTATTATAATGAGATAGTCGCTTGAAAATGTGGGAGTTTAGCTCAGCTGGGAGAGCATCTGCCTTACAAGCAGAGGGTCACAGGTTCGAGCCCTGTAACTCCCACCAAACAAGTGACTTTTTTCTAAACGGCCCGGTAGTTCAGCTGGTTAGAACGCTAGCCTGTCACGCTAGAGGTCATGGGTTCGAGCCCCATTCGGGTCGCCAGTGCAGAAGCCTGCACACACAATGTGTATTTAAGAGATACGGCAGATTTGAGAGTATAGGCTGAAACGCAAATTCTCATCAAGTATCCCGAAAATACCGAATATCCTTTCCGGTGCGGATTTAGCTCATCTGGTAGAGCGCCACCTTGCCAAGGTGGAGGTAGCGAGTTCG
>JAFPUE010000084.1 GCA_017395555.1 Ruminiclostridium sp.
GCCGTGCGTTACGGCTCGGCATAACGCAGTCGAACATATCTATCCCGCGGTAAACGGCTTCTATGATATTCGACGGCGTACCTACTCCCATAAGATATCTCGGCTTGTCATACGGCGCGTATGGAACGACCTCGTCGAGAATGTGATACATCACTTCCGTAGGCTCACCGACCGCAAGACCGCCGATCGCGTAACCGTCGAGATCAAGCTGTGCTATCTCTTTCATGTGCTTTATGCGAAGGTCGTCATAAGTCGCGCCCTGATTTATCGCGAAAAGAAGCTGCTTTTTGTTTATCGTCTCCGGCAGTGAATTGAGCCTTTCCATTTCCGCTTTGCAGCGAATAAGCCAGCGTGTCGTGCGCTCTGTCGAGTCCGCCGCGTAGCTGTACTCGGCGGGGTTCTCGACACATTCGTCGAACGCCATTGCGATAGTTGAAGCAAGATGAGACTGTATCTTCATACTCTCTTCCGGTCCCATGAATATCTTGCGTCCGTCAACATGAGAGCTGAAATAAACGCCCTCTTCTTTTATTTTGCGGAGCTTGGCGAGCGAGAACACCTGAAATCCGCCGCTGTCGGTGAGTATCGGCTTATCCCAGTTCATGAACTTGTGCAGACCGCCCATTTTGTATATAACATCGTCGCCCGGACGAACGTGCAGGTGGTATGTGTTGCAGAGCTCAACCTGCGTTTTAAGCCCGCGGAGGTCTATCGAAGAAAGACCGCCCTTTATTGCCGCGGAGGTTGCGACATTCATAAAAAACGGCGACTCGATTACACCGTGCGGAGTTGTGAAGCGTCCGCGTCTTGCACGATTTTTGA
Organism: Ruminiclostridium sp.; assembly: GCA_017395555.1. Taxonomy (GTDB): domain Bacteria; phylum Bacillota; class Clostridia; order Oscillospirales; family Ruminococcaceae; genus Ruminiclostridium_E. Next base: position 823 of record JAFPUE010000084.1, read on the forward strand.
TTTTAAGTATTTCGAATTTTGAATTTTCCATTTTATCTCCGTTATTACAGCGCGTTTTTGGGGCAGGCCTTTGTGCATTCAAAGCAGAGAATACATTCCGTCCCGTTTTCGCGTTTTCTTGAATTGTCGGTCATATCCACGTCCATAGGACAAGCTTTCCTGCATTTTCCGCAGCTTACACATTTCTCCTTGTCACACTTGATCCTTAAAAACGAGAAATAGCTCATAGGCTTTAAGAATACGGTTATCGGGCATAGGTATTTGCAGAATGCGCGATTGTCCTTAAATGCGAACGCAAGTATTATTCCGGCGGCATAGTACACGACATTGCCGATAATGAACGCCCAGAACATTATGCTTTCAATATTGCCGGCGTGCGCAAGAAACAGCGCAGCGACAAATACAAGCGAGCATACAAAGGTTATGTATCTTATCCATCCTATCTTCTTTCTCGGGCTCTGCGGTGTCCTGAAAGGGAGAAAATCAAGCACCATTGCCGTCCAGCACGCATATCCGCACCAACCGCGCCCGAATATCAGCGGACCGAAGATCTTCGCGACGGCGTAGTGGATCGTTGCCGCTTCAAAAACGCCGGTGAAAAGGTAATACCAGAATCCCTCTATCTGCATATTCTCGCCGTTTATTAATCCAAGATAAATGAGCATATACAAACCCACAAGAAGCTGTGATACGCGTCTTGCGTGCTTGTTCTTTCTTACAAAAAGCAGAACTCCGATTGAAACGGAAATACCGATGTAGCTGAAATTAAAGAGATAGAAGATATTGTCGAGTGTCAGCCATAATGTTATCGCAACAGCCTCAAATACCAGAAACAGAAGTATCGGCAAGCGGTATTTTTTTATAATTGACATACTTTTTCCTTCTTTCAGATAAGCCTCATGAGCTTGCATTTCTCCAGCCCGGCGATCCAGAAATCCTTTATCGGCGTATTCCTTATCTGACAGATTATGCTGCTGTTCATAGCGCCGTGGCCTACTATAAGCACATCTTTTCCCTCGTCAACGAGCGGCAGCGCGATCTCACGCAGAAACTCGCCTGTTCGTGCGAACAGGTGTTCAAGGCTCTCCGCGCCTCCGGGCGGGTCAATGTATTTTTCGGGATCAAGGAACAGCGTATTTATCGGGCAGCCCGGAATTGCGAAGATGTTTTCCTTTCCTTCGTATTCGCCGAAACTCATCTCCTGCAGTCTGCTGTCTGTGATTATCGGAACATCTCTCCCTTCAAGGACTGTTTCCGCGGTCTCACGGGCACGGATAAGCGGGGAACAGTAGCAGACATCTAAATGCACATCTTTGTATTCTTCCGCAGCAGCTTTTGCCATTTTCCTGCCGTTATCATTGAGCGGGATATCTGTGTGACCCTGTAGCTTTAGTTTCACGTTCCAGTCTGTCTCGCCGTGTCTCATTATGTAGAGCATATATAATTGCCTTTCGTTACGATATGAACATGCTGTCGCCGAATGAGAAAAAGCGGTATCTTTCCTCTATCGCGGTCTTGTATGCAGCAAGCGTCTTTTCGCGCCCGAGAAACGCGCTCACAAGCATTATCAGCGTACTCTCCGGCAGGTGGAAATTGGTAATGAGCCCGTCGATCACCTTGAATTCATAGCCCGGGTAAATGAATATCCCCGTGCTCTCGGAGCAGGCACGCACCTCGCCGTACTTCTGAGCACAGGCTTCGAGTGTGCGGCAGCTCGTGGTTCCCACCGCGATAACACGCCCGCCGTTCTTTTTGTGTTCGGCGATCTTTTCAGCAGTGATCTCCGGTATTGAGAAATGCTCGACGTGCATCTTGTGATCGAGTATATTGTCCTCTTTGACGGGTCTGAATGTGCCGAGCCCGACATGCAGCGTCACGAACGCGGTATCAACGCCCTTGTTTTTCAGCGACTCGAACACCCTGTCCGTGAAATGCAGTCCCGCTGTGGGTGCGGCAGCGGAGCCCGTCTCCCGACAGTATATCGTATTGTATCTGTCCTTGTTTTTGAGCTTTTCGGTTATGTACGGCGGTAGCGGCATCTGTCCTATGCGGTCAAGAATGTCGAAGAATACGCCGTCGAAATAAAACTTCACGATACGGTTCCCGTCGTCGAGAACATCGAGCACTTCGCCCGTAAGCTCGTCCGAGAACTTTACTCTTGCACCGCGTTTTAGCCTGCGCCCGGGACGAACTATCGCTTCCCATTCGTCATTCCCGTGCTGTTCGAGCAGCAGAAATTCGCAGACAACTCCGGTGGGCTCCTTGATACCGATGATACGGGCAGGGAAGACCTTCGAGTCGTTCATAACAAGAAGATCGCCTTCCCGAAGATGATCGGAAAGGTTGAAGAAATGATCGTGGGTTATCGCACCGCTCTCGCGGTCGATCTTCATAAGCCGTGAGCTGTCGCGCGGTTCAAGCGGTGTCTGCGCGATAAGCTCCTCCGGCAGGTCATAGTAAAAATCACTTTTTAACATTTATTATTGATCCTTGATAGGTTATAATTTGAAATGTCGGGTATTACTGTTGCCCCTCTTCCAGCAGCTTTTTCAGCTCTTCCGCCGTAAACCTGTACTTCTTGTCGCAGAAGTGACAGCACACCTCGGTCTCGTCCTGCTCGGCGGCGAGCTTCGCAAGCTCGTCATGCCCGAGAGAAAGAAGTATCTGCTCGGTGCGCTCGCGGCTGCAATTGCAGTAATAGCTGCATTCCCACGCGTCGAGGACTTCGCCGTTCAATCCTTCGAGACCCATGAGCGCGATCTCCTCCGGCGTTTTTCCGGCGGCGAGCATTTCCGTCATGCTCTGCATATTCTTTATATTGTTCTCTATGAAGTCGATAGCCTTCTCGTTTATCGGCGGCACGAGCTGAATAAGATAACCTCCCGCGTGCTTGACAGTCCAATCGCGGTCAACAAGAACGCCGAGTGCGCACACCGTCGGTATCTGCTCGCTTATCGCGTAATAGCTTGTGATATCCTCGGCTATCTCGCCGGAAACTATCGGCACCTGCGTAGCATACGGTTCCTTCAGTCCGAGGTCTTTTATAACGCCGAGAAAGCCGTCCGTTCCGACATAGCCCGAAACATCGAGCTTGCCGTTCGGTTTGAGGGGCAGATCGACATTCACGTTGTCGGCATAGCACTTAACGTTGCCCATATAGTCGGCTGCAACAACGATGTTGCCCGCGGGTCCGTTTCCGTTCATACGCAGAGTAAGTCTGTCGTCCTCGGATTTGAGCATAGCGCCCATTATCGAGCCGGCTGTCGCGAGCCTGCCGAGTGCGGCTGTCGCAACGGGCGTTGTCTTATGGAGCCGGAATATCTCGTTTGCGATATCGGTGGAATCTATCGCGGAGCAGAGAACACTGCCGTCCGCGGAAAGGGCTCTTACGATCTTTGCCAATTCATTTATCTCCTTTATATCTCTTTGTTTCGAGCGTTTATTATCTTTGCCGCGAAGGTCAGCTTTTCGCTCGTCTCCGCCGGCTCGTTCATTGTCGGGTATTCATAGCACGCGCACACCTCGAACCCCGTCTCTTTCAGCAGCCTTTCGATACATTCGCGGGAATATCCCGTCTCGGTGAACTCGTCGGAGCTGCGGCGGTAAAGCTCGCCGTCACGCTCGAAGAAATCAAGCGTGATCGCAGTGGCGCCGTCACCGAGGTATTCGTTCTCCCACACACAGAAAACATCGTCAGTCTCATAGACATAGGTGCTGTCCGCGAGAACTTTCTCGTGCTTGTACGGCGTGTTCACATCGAAAATGAACATTGCACCCGCATTCGAGAACAGCGCGACTTTTTCAAAAGCTGCCCGCACTTCCTCCTCGGAGCCGAGGTGACTGATGCTGTCAAGTGCGCACACGGTAAAGTCGATCGTGCCGAACATATCGAGCTCCGTCATATCCTGACAGAGAAACTGTATCCCGTCGTGCTCCTTTTCGGAGGCGATATTCAGCATTTCCGGCGAAGCGTCAACCCCGATAACGTCATAGCCCATATCCCGGAACAGCACGGAGAGGCTGCCGGTACCGCAGGCGAGATCGAGAAGTATGCCTTTTCTGCCGTTAAAATGCGCATTGAGCCTGTCGTAATACGCGGCAAGCTCATTGTAGTCTATGTTCTGTGTGAGCGCGTCGTAGAAACGGGCGAACGAATCGTAGCTCATTCCATTTTGCCCTGTTTTCTGAGGCGGTCAAATACTACACTGTAACCGTCCTTACCGGTCTGGAGAGTGCGGTTTACACGGCTTATGGTAGCTGTGGAAGCGCTGGTGATATCAACGATATCCGCATACACCTTATCCTCGGTGAGGTACTTTGCAACAACAAGTCTCTGCGAGATTGAAGCGAGTTCCTGCACGGTGCAGAGGTCTTCAAAGAAAGCTGCACATTCTTCGAGGTTCTTGAGCTGGAGAACAGCCTCGTAGAGAAATTCACGGTTTTCGTAGTTGATCTGACGTTTTTTCATTGTTAATTTCCTTTCTGATCTGATTAATTGCTGTCGAAGCATTATATAACGAATTACTACATTACAGTTTACTACACAAAAGCCGAAAAGTCAAGTGTTTTCGCAAAATAAAGTGTGAAATTTTCAAAAAACCGCACCTTCCGTCTGAAAGGAGCGGTTTTGCCTTAATTATAGTTCATCTGCTTTTTCCGCTGTCGTCAACGTGAGTGTCTTCCGTGTAGCCGGTTTTTAGCTTGCCGAAGGATTCCGCGACTTTCTTTGCTTCCTCCTGTGCTGCAAGGAACGCTTCCGCTACCTTCGGGTCAAAGTGCGTACCCGCACCCTCGCGGATAATGTCGCACGCCTGCTCGAACGAGAACGGATCCTTGTAGCTGCGCTTTGAAACGAGCGCGTCAAATACGTCGGCAACGGCCATTATTCTTGCGGAAAGCGGGATATTCTCGCCGGAAATACCGTCGGGATAGCCGCGTCCGTTCCACTTCTCGTGGTGATAGTGGGCAAGGTTCCTTGCCTCATACAGATAGTCGGAGTCCGGAACAAGCTCTATTACCTGATCGAGGATGTTGCTTCCTTCCGCAGCGTGGCTCTGCATCTTCACGAACTCGTCGTCGGTGAGTCTGCCGGGCTTGTTGAGTATCATATCCGATACCTTGATCTTGCCTATATCGTGCAGAGGTGCGGAGTCAACAACGCTTTCGATAAACTCGTCGGTGAGCGTGTCGGTGTAATATCCAAGCTCGCGCATTTTCTCCATTATGATCTTTGTGTAAGCGGCTGTTTTCCGTACATGATCGCCGGTGTTCTTGTCACGGCTCTCGACGAGGTCTGCGAGAACGATGATAAGTGCGTTCTGCATCTTCTTGATAGTCTCGTTCTTGTTCTGTATATCTTCAAGGTGATCCACACTGTCGCTTGCCATTTTGGAAACGGCATGGTACAGGTTCTCGATCTCGTCGCCGGTATTTATACCGAGCTCGTTGAGACGCTTAACGTGAGTTTCGAGCTCCTCGTTGCTCTGGAAAGCAAAGGAGTCGGTGCACTCCGCCATGGAGTTCACGGGCAGGACAATATGGTACTCTACTACCCAGAGAACTACCGCGAAAACAACCATGAAGAACGCGAGGAACAGAGAGATCATGCCCGTCGAGAAATTTCGTTCGTACTTCTCGACGTGTCTCATAGAAACGTCTGCCGCCGCATAGGCTACGGTATTTCCGGAGCTGTCCTTTATCGGTTTGTAAACTGTGAGGAGGTTTCCGAAAGTGTCATTTGTGATGATCGGTTCAATTTCTTCGCCGGCGAGCAGGGTAGGAATGTAGGGCGCGAACGATTCGTCAAACGGGACAATATCGCCGGGATTTCCTCCCGCCAGGCCTTCGACATCGAGATCGAACACGACGTGACAGCCGTCTTCAAGTATCTTATAAATGTATATATATTCGATATCATCGTCGCTGTTAAGAATTGTGTAAAGAAGATTCTCCGTTTCGGTATAACCTTCGGAGCTTTCACCTTCGGTCATCCAGCGGTCAACACTGTCTCCGTCAACAATGTCGGTAATAACGTTTGTAACGCCTTCGACGAGCTTGAAATGCTGTTCGATCGTCGCGTTGCTGAAAAGCACGAAGCTGATACCCGTAGCTACCGTACCCATTATAATAAGTGCAACGATAAGAATGAGCATTATCTTTGTGCGGACGGATATCTTGCGGACACCGATGTGCCGGAGCTTGTTCTTATCCTCGTCGGACATTTTTTTCTGCATCCAGCCGCTGAACTCAAGAACCGATCTTACTTTCGGCGGTATCAGAGCGAGAATGATAATTACAAGTCCGACGGTCACAGCCTTGTCGAGTACGTCCATTATTATGTTTCCGAGGAGCTGCGCGAGGGTGGTATCGGTAATTCCGGCATTTACGAGCACCGCGCTGAATGATTCACTGTCGAAATAAACGTCATCGAGCAGCCATGGCAGCAGAGTTCCGATACCGCCGCCGATGAGAGCGAGAATGATAATAAGTACGATGAGCCAGTGCGGTTTTCTTATCGTTATACATCCCTTGTGCGCGAAAAATGACGAGGTCACGGCTATAAGCACGGTGATAAAGCCGTAGTAGATCGAAGTCGGGTCTGTCGCGCAGTTGATGATATTGGTCATAAAGCCTACGAATATGCCCGGCAGATAGCCTCCGAGTATGGCGGCAAGCAGCGTTCCGACATTGTCGAGATACAGCGGCAGTCCGAGTACATCCGCAAATTTAAAAAGCAGGAAGTTGAGTGCAAGACAAATAACACATTCGACGGCGATGACCGTCAGATTTCTTTTCCTGAGTGCTTTAATACTTAATACATTTTCGTTTGTCATATATTAACCGGCTTTCATTGATAAGCTATGGTACTGATTATACCTATATATTATACGATATTTTTCATGAAATGTCAATGCTTTTTTTAACAGATTACTGCTTTTATGTGCAAAAATATCGTTAAATACAAGCAGTTGATTTTTGAGCGGCAATGTGCTATAAGCGCAGAGTCTGCACTTCCGAAGCTGTCCGGGGCGTTATCATCTTTTTTCGGTCTCATTTCCTATACATCACACAATTTTGGGGAGCTTTTTGTGCCAAAACCTCCTGTTCGCGCTGCCAATCTGTTCATCATTTCCGCCAATATGAACCTCCATATTTTACACAAATTTCACAAAAACCCTTGCATTTTGGACCAAAGTGTGGTATAATACACAATATATAGGAGTGTAAATTTCACCAAACTTTCACAGAAAGGGGCTTGAC
>JAFPUE010000085.1 GCA_017395555.1 Ruminiclostridium sp.
AATGAATAGGACTTGCTGGAGTCTGAAGTGGTGTTACGCAATAGCGGCACAATTTGAGTGGTACCGCGGGTAATCAAGTACTTGATACTCGTCTCAAAGATCATTTCTTTGAGACGGGTTTTTGTTTTTTCGCGAAAAACATCTGCCATAGTCGCTCAAAAACCGTTTCATTTTCCGGTATCAAAACAATCAACAGAAAAGGAGAAATCATTATGAGCGAAAAAGTAAATCTGCAAAGTGCGGAAATGAAGATCAGAGAGGTAGCAGAGCGTATAGCGGCGCTGCGTGAGGACCTCGGTCTGACAGTTGAAGAAATGGCGGATGTGACAGGTTATTCCGTGGAGGAATACACGAAATTCGAGTCCGGCGAAAAGGACTTCACATTTACGTTCGTTTATAAGTGCGCCAACAAATTCCACGTTGAGATAACCGATCTCATGGAGGGAACCAGCCCGGAGCTGAGCGGCTATACCGTGACCCGAAAGGGCGAAGGAGCGCCGATAGTGCGAAGACAGGGATTTGTTTACAACCGCCTTGCGCCGAAATTCAAGAACAAGGCCCTCGAACCCTTCCACGTTGTCATCCCGTATTCCGAGGAAGCGCTTTCGCAGCCGCTTCATATGTCCAGTCACGCGGGTCAGGAAATGGACATCGTTATCAAGGGGACTATGCGTATGACGGTGGGCTCGCATACGGAAATACTGCATGAGGGAGACAGCATCTACTACGACAGCTCCATGCCCCACAATGAAACGGCGCTTGACGGTGAGGACTGCGAGATATACGCTCTCGTCATGGCTCCGAGAGGCACCGCAGGCATGGCGGATTATCATGAGCACGTTGCGGAGCACTATCTCACCAATGTTGACAAAGCAGGCCTCTTACATCCCGTTGCAGAAAAGTTCGTCGATTGCGAGACCGACGATACCGGCGTGCTGAGCGCTGTAAATTTCAAAAATCAGGATAAGTTCAACTTTGCTTACGACATTGTTGACGCTATGGCGGAGAAATGCCCCGATAAGACCGCGATGATCTATGTAGATGTTGACCACAACGAGCGCCGTTTCACATTTGCGGATATAAAGCGGTACTCCAGTCAGACCGCGAATTATTTCAGATCGCTAGGAATAAAAAAGGGAAACCGCGTAATGCTGATACTCAAGCGGCACTATCAGTTCTGGTTCTCGATCATCGCGCTCCACCGCATAGGCGCTCTGGTGATACCCGCGTCTAATATGCTCAAGGAGCATGACCTCGAATACCGTTTCAATTCCGCGGAAGTGTCCGCTGTCGTATGTACCGCCGACGGTGATGTGGCGGATGAAGTCGATAAGGCCTGCGCCGTTTCACCCACCGTGAAAACAAAGATCATGGTGAACGGTCAGCGTGAGGGCTGGCACGATTTCAATGCCGAGCTTCCCGAATACGGTACCGAGTTCCCGCGTACAGCCGAAACGCCCTGCGGCACCGACCCGATGCTGATATTCTTCAGCTCCGGCACATCGGGCAATCCCAAGCTCGTGCTGCATAGTTATCAGTACCCCCTCGGGCATTATGTGACTGCACGGTACTGGCAGAACGCCGACCCGGACGGTCTGCACTTCACTATTTCCGATACCGGCTGGGGAAAGGCTCTCTGGGGCAAGCTGTACGGTCAGTGGATGAACGAGGCGGCAGTGTTCGTCTATGATTTCGACCGTTTCCACGCGGACGATATCCTGCCGATGTTCAAAAAGTACAGTGTAACATCCTTCTGCGCGCCGCCCACAATGTACCGCTTCTTCATAAAGGAAGAT
>JAFPUE010000086.1 GCA_017395555.1 Ruminiclostridium sp.
AGTGACTCATGAGCCGCGGTCACGCCGGGCTGTATGCCCCTGAACTCATGCTCCGAAACGAAAGACGCAAGGTATTTGTCGTTGACCTTCAATGCCATTTTCATTATCTCCTTCTTTTGACTTCCGTTGATCTTTATATTTAGCGGAATACCTTTTTATACAACAACTATTATACCTTACTTTTGATTTTTTTTCAAGGGGTTTTGAATTATGATAATATCTTTGTCGAAAACATATAATTTCAGATATCAAATTTGTGCATTTTATCAAATAAGTGTTCATATCCGTGACACCATGTCGTCAGCCCGCATATAATGTCAGAAAACGATCATTGCTTGGAGGTAATCGTTATGTGCGGAATTGCAGGTTGGACTGATATTGAGAACAGTCTTAAAGAATATGGTGACGCGATCGAAGCTATGAGCGCCGCGTTAGCTCACAGAGGACCGGATGCGAAGGGATGCTTCCGGGACAGCGGTTGTGTGCTCGCGCACAGGCGCCTTAGCGTCATAGACCCGGATAACGGCGCACAGCCCATGACGTACGGAAGGTTCACGATCGTGTACAACGGCGAGCTGTACAACACGGCGGAGCTGCGCTCTAAGCTGAAGCATCTCGGGCATACGTTCGATACGGCAAGTGACACCGAGGTGCTGCTGAAAGCGTATGCCGAATGGGGCGAGGAATGTCTCCGGCGGCTGAACGGGATATATGCGTTCGCAGTTTGGGATGGTATGAACAGAAGGCTTTTTCTTGCACGAGACAGGGCGGGAGTCAAGCCGCTGTTCTACCATATATATAATAATGGTATAGTTTTCGCATCGGAGATAAAGGCGCTGTTTAAGTGTCCGAAGGTTAAGCCGGCAATAGACGAGGAAAGCGCGGCTTCGCTCATGCTCCTCGGTCCCGCAAGAAAAGGCGGACTCGGCGTGTTCAGGGGGATAGAGGAGCTTTTACCGGGCGAATGTGCGTTTTTCGGTGTGGATGGGTTCGTGAAGCGGCGGTATTGGCAGCTGAAAGCCGTCCCGCACCACGAGAGCCTTGCCGAAACGGCGGAACACCTCGGATATCTGATAAAGGACAGCGTGGAGCGCCAGCTCGTGAGTGATGTGCCGCTGTGTACGTTCCTGTCCGGCGGTCTGGATTCAAGCCTTATCAGCGCAATAGCGGCGCGGCGGTACGCATTGGAGGGCAGGCGGCTGCACACATACTCGATAGACTACAAGGACAACCGGAAGAACTTCGTAGCGTCCGCGTTCCAGCCGGACGAGGACGCGCCGTGGATAGACGAGATGAGTGCGTTCATAGGCTCGGAGCACACGAATGTGATAATAGACTCGCCCGCGCTTGCCGACGCTCTTGACGCGTCAATGGAAGCACGCGATCTTCCGGGAATGGCGGACATTGACAGCTCGTTGTACCTGTTCTGCCGCGAGGTCAAGCGCTATTTCACGGTGGCGGTAAGCGGAGAATGCGCGGACGAGATCTTCGGTGGGTATCCGTGGTATCACAAGCCGGAGCTGCTTTTCGCGGAGGGCTTCCCGTGGGCGCGTTCGACGGATAAGCGTGCGGGGCTGCTGCGTCCGGAGCTTGCGTCAAAGCTGCACCCGGCAGAGTATGTGCGAAGTGCCGCGGACGCTACGGCAGCGGGAATGTCCGTGCTCGACAGCGACAGCCCCGAGGAAAAAGCGCGGCGGCGTATGTACCTGCTGAATTTCTATTGGTTCATGCAGACGCTTCTTGACCGTAAGGACAGGTGCTCAATGACGCACGGGCTTGAAGTGCGCGTGCCGTTCTGCGATCACCGCATAGCGGAGTACGCCTACAATATCCCGTGGGAGATGAAGTCTCTCGGCGGGCGCGAGAAGGGACTTGTCCGCAGGATCTCGGAGAAGTACCTGCCGCACGATGTCGCGTGGCGCAAGAAGTCACCCTATCCCAAGACCCACAACCCGACTTACGCAAAGCTCGTGTTCGATCGGTTTGTGCGCCTTATGCGGGAGCCGGACTGCCGTCTGCCGCTGATCCTCGACAAAGCGAAGATAGCGGAGCTTATCGCCACCGAGGGAAGCAGCTTCGCAGAGAATTGGTACGGACAGCTCATGACTGTCCCACAGATGTTCGCGTATCTTATTCAGCTCGAAATGTGGTTCAGAAAATATGAGCCGGAGGTGATGTTCTGATTCTTCATCTTTTGATAAAAGAATTAGAATTGATAATTGATAATTTTGGAGTCTCGCTCGTCCTTTTTTCGCCGCATCCGTGCGGCGTTTTGGGACGAACTCAAAGCGTCCTGTTTGGCTTTTGCGGACGATTTTGAATCGTGACGAGACTCCGAAAAATAACACAGACCGATAGTTTTTTCTATCGGTCTGTAATTCTATCTGTTCAGAAATTTCAACTTTCCCGTTTCCATATCGAGCTCGCGGTAATAGCAGTTATTCGGCTTGCCGTTATAGCTCGTGTGACATATCCCGCCTTTGTCGGGCGTTGCCTGAAATACGAGCGAGTTCTGTTCGCAGTTCACGAAAATGTGATGCAGAGTGAATGTGTTTCCGCTTTCCGCGCCTTTGAACCACAGCTTATTGCGCGATGTGCTCCAGAGTATGACCTTGCGCTGTCTGATACTTTCTTTGAGTGCCTGCGCATTTACATATGCGATCAGGATCACCTCTTTCGTGTCCATATTCTGAACGGCAACAGGTATCACCTTATTTTCCGGTGCGATCTTCGCTATCTTTTCAAAATCAAGCATAAGCTTGTCGGTTTCTTCTATCAAGCTCATTTAAAACTACCTCCCGAATCTCTTCAAGATTCAGATACGCGCCACAGGCGCACCAAAATTGTGAATTGTGAATTGATAAAGGTCAGCTGTTTTTGTCAACTTGATGGAATTGCTTGAGGTTGCCGGTTTTGTTGCTGCGCTCGGCGAGAACGGCTTCCACGTCCTCCCACGCAAGACCGCGCTCAACGCACATTACCATGATGTGATACATAAGATCGGCGATCTCGTTTTTGAGCTCGTCGTTGTCGGCGTTCTTGGCGGCGATGACCATTTCGGTACATTCCTCGCCGCACTTTTTGAGTATCTTGTCGATTCCCTTTTCAAAAAGGTAGCAGGTGTATGAGCCCTCCTGCTTCTCGCTCTTGCGCTCAACGACTGTTTCGTAAAGCTCTTTCAGTACATTTTCCATTTTCGTTTCCTCCGTATTATAATATTTATCAGTCAAAAGAAATATTATCCAGCAGCTCATAAAGATGCTTGCTTTCCTGCTTTGAGCTGTAATTTGAAAGCATGATCGAATAACCGTATTTATCCTTCAATATCGTCAGTAAGCGGGTGTTGGAATCCGAGCCCATAGAAATGAAGGAATCGAGGTACGGTATTCCGTTTCTTTCCGAAATTGATGAATTGAATTTACCTGATTGGTTTGACGAAGCGGATGTATCAAGTGCCTGCGCATAACGGGCATAATCATTTTCCGTGCCGAATCCGTCGCTGCCGTTTGCATACTGAGCCGAGTCAAGCCACAGAAAGGCTTCTTTTCCCCGCATTACATACAGCATATCTCCAAGACTGTCCATATCCGCTTTTTCATCATCGGTCACGGGATCTCCCTCTTCTTCCTTCCTTGCGATGTATTCGTCAACAGTCTCCCACATTGCAGGGTCAAGCTTTAACGTCATTTCCCCGAGCTTAACCTCGATCATGGGTATCTCCGGTTCGGGTTCTTCCGTGGTCTCGGCTTCGGTCTCGGTTGTTGTGGCCGTGGTCACAGCTATTCTCTCTGCCGCAGTTGTTCCCGGCGCTTTGGTTTCAGTCACCACCGTGTTTTTGGAACACGCGGAAAGCATCAATAAAGAAGCTGTAAGGATAATAAGACGTTTTTTCATGATAGTTCGCAACTCCTTTTCGGTTTTCTGTTGTTTATTCGTCGAAAGAAATGCTGTCTATGAGATCGTACAGATAATGCTCATCACTTTCGTCGCTGTAAAAGCAAAGACCTATCGTGTAAAGGAACTTGTCCTTTGACATTGTTATGTAACGCGAGAATGTACCGTTATTGTTGTCAATGAAAGAATTGATAAAAAGTAGGTCGTTCCTTTCTTCTATTTCTGCATCGATGAGTGTACAATCATCGTCGGTCACGGCATTGTTCACTTTGTCAAAAATGCCTTCATAGTATTCCTTTGTGCCGAATCCTTCGAAGTCCTTCAGAGGTGCTGCAAGCATCCAGATATAAGCGTCGGTGCCGCGCAGAAAATAGATAGGAGTTTCCGGATCAAAGAAAAATTCTATTTCATCCTCGGTGAACGGATCGCCCTCCTTCTCCAGTCTCTCTGCACACTCTTCAACAGTTTCCCAAGTTTCCGGATCGAATGTCAGATCTATTTCCCCGAGCGTTACTTCGATCATATCGCTGTCCGCTTCGTCCTTTTCCGGCTCGGTCTCTTCGGTTTCGCGAGCCTCGGTCTCTGTTTCTTCCGGCGTGGTCTCTTTCGCAGTCTCGGTTGTGGTTGTGGTGGTGGTTGTAGTCTCTTCCGCAGTCGTTGCCGCAGTTGTAGCCGCTGTCGTTGTTGCCGCGGGTGCATTGTTCGATCACGCGGAAAGCGCAATTAAAGCTGCAATTGTGATGATAAGTGTTTTTTCATGCCGGTATGGCTCCGTTTCGTTAAAAATTGTTTCTTACCGGAATATTTTTCTCTTTCAGGTGCGCTTTTACTTCGCCGACGGTCAGCTCTCTGAAATGGAACAGGGAAGCCGCGAGAGCCGCACTTGACTGCGTTTTTTCAAACACCTCGGAAAAATCCGTGAGCTTGCCGCAGCCGCCGCTTGCGATAACGGGGATCTTAACTCTGTCACAGACGAAATTCAGCATCTCGATATCAAAGCCCGCCTTTGTGCCGTCGGTATCAATCGAGTTCAGGCATATCTCGCCCGCACCGCGCTCCTCGATTTCGCGTACCCAGTCGCCGAGGTCAAGGTTCATATCAACGCGTCCGCCGTTTATGAAAACGGAGAAGCCGCCCTTGTCGTTGCGCTTCGCGTCGATACCGACAACAACGCACTGGCTGCCGAATATTTCCGCCGCGTCGCTTATCAGCTTCGGGTTCTTTACCGCCTGCGAGTTCACAGATACCTTGTCCGCACCCGCTCGCAGCGTATCGCGGAAATCATCGACTGTGGCAATACCGCCGCCTACACACAGCGGAACGAAAACCTTCTTCGCCGTTTCGCGCACGACATCGAGCATAACGCCGCGTCCCTCGTGCGAAGCCGTGATATCATAGAAAACGATCTCGTCAGCACCCTGCTTGTTGTACTCGAATGCACATTCCACCGGGTCACCGACATCCTTTATTCCCTCGAAATTCACGCCCTTTACGACTTTGCCGTTCCTCACATCAAGGCAGGGAATTATTCTTTTCGCTAACATACTACACCCCTTTTTCAGTTTACAGGTTACAGGTTGCAGTTGCCTGAAACCGCAGTTTTATTATGTATTTCGATAATGAGATATAACTTACAGGTAATTAAATCTCGACACGATTCAGATATTTCGCCGAAGGCGATACCACAATTATTAATTATTTGCAAGTGCTATTGCTTCGCGCAGATCAAGTGTCCCGGAGTAGATCGACTTTCCGCAGATCGCGCCGTAAAGTCCTAGTTCGCTGCATTTGCGGATATCGTCGATGTTTTTCACGCCGCCGCTCGCGATAATATTTGCGCTGCACGCTTTGTTGATCTCGTCGAGCTGTACCGCGTTCACGCCTTGTAGAGTGCCGTCCTTTGAAATATCGGTGAAGATGATGTACTTCACGCCGATATCGGACATTGCCCTTGCGAGATCGGTGAAGCGCACGTCCGACGTTTCGAGCCAGCCCTCTGTCGCTACCATTCCGTTTTTCGCGTCGATGCCGACAGCTATGTGCTCGCCGTATTCCTTCACGAGAGTTTTCACGAGCGCAGGGTCTTTGACTGCCGCGGAGCCGATGATCACGCGCTCCACTCCGCCGCTAAGATACATCTCGGCAGCCTCCGGTGTGCGAATCCCGCCGCCGACTTCAACCTTCAGCTTTGTGTTTTTTGCGACATCGAGAAAATTATCCTTGTTGGTCTGTGCGGCATCCTTTGCGCCGTCAAGATCGACCATGTGTATCCATGTTGCGCCGCAGCTCTCGAACATTCTCGCCGTGTCCATGTAGCTGTCCGCTACCTTGTGCGCGGTGCCGTAGTCGCCCTTAACGAGCCGCACGCAGTTTCCGTCTTTTATGTCAATTGCGGGTAAAATAATCATTTGTTGTCCTTATCCTCTTTTTTAATATCTATTGAATTGTAGTGACCTTTGCAGGAAAAAATACGAATAACGTCATCATCTGCAATATAAACTATCCGGTGCTCGTCATTTATGCGGCGGCTCCAAAAGCCGCTTAAATTTTCTTTAAGCGGCTCCGGCTTGCCTATTCCGTCAAACGGATCGCGGCACGTATCATTCAGCAGTTTGTTGATACGTTTTAAGACCCTTCTGTCATTTTCCTGCCATTCCTGATATTCAGACCATGCATCGTTATCCCACAGCAGTTTTCTCATTCGTCATCAACCTCAATAAGCTCGTGTTCACTGAACTCAAGCTTTCCTTCTTTGTAGTCCTTCATTTTCTGTTCAAGATATCTGATATTGCTTTCCGAATAAAACGGGTCTGCGTTGATCTCAAACGGAATACGTTTTTCTCTGCCGACCTTTGTGAGAAATACGGTTATGGCTGCGGATAAGCTGAGCCCCATTTCTTTAAGCGCTTTTTCTGCGCTTTCCTTTACGTCTTCATCTATTCTGAAATTTACCTGTGTCATAAAGCAACAACTCCTTTCGCTTATATTATACCATATTGTATATACAATGTCAAGCAAAAGCTATACGATTTTAATCTACGGTTATTTTTTCCTGTACTTCCTCGCCGTGATGATAATTATGACCGCCGTTATCGGTAAAAGCGCGAGAAACGCAGTCGTCAGTATCGCCGTGAATGTCGTATTCATGCCTACTTGATTTATCACGCAGTACGCCCACATCGAGAAGAACAGTGACCATATCAGCTTCAGCGAATCGAGCACTTCCATAATGATCCTGCGTATCGCCATATCGCCCTTTTTGCTGACATTCATTCCGACTCGTTTTATTTTTTTCGCCGCGAGCGTAAGCAGGCTGAACAGTATCAGCAGCCCGAATCCCGCGACAAACGGGTAATACCCGAATTCCTTGTACGAGAAAACATCGAAGCTGCCGTCCGAGCCGAAATGCACGCCGATGCGCTCCGGCAGTCCGTCATACGACAGCAGAAAATATATCAGAAAGCCGCCGAGCATTCCGAACGATAACGCGTGTGCCGCGATGTGGGTGATCGTGAACGCGAGCGGAGCCTTCGCAGCTTCCGCGTCGTCCTCCGGCATTTCGCTTTCCGCCGTTTCCTGCATTTCCGGCTTGTTTCTCTCCTTTATTTCCGACAGCATTATCGGTATCGAAAGCAGCACAAGAAGGAAGAAAATGCGGAAGGCATCGAGCAGGGTGCCGTCGCCCATGCTTGTCTGCCGCACAACGCAGTATGCCCAGTACGAAAAGAATGCAGCCCATATCAGCTTCATCAGATCGAGCATCAGCACGGCGGCACAGCGGAATTTTTGCTCACCGTTTTCCGTGATCCTTAGTCCGAGCTTTTTTATTTTCCGCACCGCGAGGGAGAGCAGACTGAAAATCAGCAGCAGCGCGAATCCCATAACGAACGGATAGAACCCGAAGACCTTGTAGGAAAACACATCGAGCTGTCCGTCAACGGCGCTGAAATGCACGCCGATACGCTCGGGAAGTCCGCTGTACGACAGCAGAAAAAACACGAGCGAGACCGTCAGCGATCCGAACGCGATGATGTTCGCGGCGACGTGGATAATGCGGCAGGCTTTCATATTTTAATGAAATTCTTCAATATCTGCAATCCGGTGTCGCCGCTCTTTTCGGGGTGGAACTGGCAGCCGTAGACGTTGCCGGAGAAGACGCACGCAGGGACATTCCCGCCGTAGTCGGTGTAAGCGGCGACGTTTTTGCTGCCGCAGACAGCCGCGTAGGAATGTACGAAATAGACATAAGGTTCGTCGCCGAGTCCGTCGAGCAGTGCGCATTTCTCATTGTATATCAGCCGGTTCCAGCCTATCTGCGGTATCAGCAGGTCAGGCGGTGTCATAAGCTCGACGGTGCCGGGGATAAGTCCGAGGCCGTCGGTCTCGCCGAACTCAAAGCTCTTGTCGAAGAGCATCTGCATACCGAGGCAGATACCGAGCAGGGGCTTTTTCTGAGCCTGTTCCTTTATCGTGCCGATAAGTCCGGTCTCGCCGAGCTTTTTCATTGCGTCGGCGAATGCACCCACGCCGGGGAGGATCATCCGGTCTGCTTTTTCAAGCTCTGCGGGGTCTTTGGTAACAATGCTTTCCGCGCCGATATAGTCGAGCGCGTTTTTGACGCTGAAAAGGTTTCCCGCGCCGTAGTCGATAATAGCTATCATTTTTCCGCCTCTTTTTTCATTAACTCTGCAAGTTCTTTATTGCTCTTTTCTTCGAGCTCGCCCTCATTGTACATCCTCACCGTGACGCTTGCCACGGGTTTCAGTCCGTCGGTGAAAACGAGGTCATAATATCCGGCTTCATTATTGTCGTCGGGGAGAAATATCTCGCCCCAGCAGATCGTCTCATCATCGGGCTCGGGCTTGTGCAGGTCTATCATCGGGATATCGTCGTCAAGCGCCGCGAAGAAGCTGTCGGTGTAGTCCGCCTGATCGTCGTGATGAGGTGCGATATACAGGGAAAGCCCGGTGCTTTTGTCGGAATCCACGACAATGCTTATCCACTCGTTCTTCTCAAATATCGAACGTATATCCGTGTCGGAGGTGGGCAGCCCGTTGATACGCACATCGGAGCTGCTTTCGGGCTCGGTTCCCGAGCGGTTGCCGGAGAAGCTGACACCGTTGATGACGGGCTTCTTACCTTCTTCGACGTTGAGCTGGTACAGCTTTCCGGGAACAACGGCTTCCTTTACGGCGGAATTATCGGTTTTTCCGCTGTCGGAGCCGGTGCTGTCATTTGCACCTGCGGAGTTATCCGCGCTCTGTGCTGCTGTCTGCGCAGCGGCAGTCTGTGCGGGGCTGTTATTGCCGCACGCCGAAAGTGCGAGCAGCGCTGTCAGAATAATTGCGGCAGTGAGTTTGTTTTTCATGATGAAATTATTCCTTTCGTTATGTCTGTTTGCGTATCGAAAAGCGTATCAGTACCCCATTTTCGGCTTTCCTGTTGGGATAGCGTTCATTTTTCTGACCATGCGGTCATAGACCTCGTTATACATATCCACGACATCTTCGGGGGACTTGTCGGTAAGATCCTGCTTCTCCATGTAGAGATATGCGAGGGCTTCCGCCTTGTTTGAGGGATAAAACTTTATCTCGTTCATTCCGTGCTCCTTTTAATCAAAGTGTTCCTTTTGTCGAGAGTGTGCTGCCGTCCGCGTTGAGCTTTACCGCCTGTTTCAGCGCGTGTGCGAGTGCCTTGAACAGCGCCTCGGTGATGTGGTGATCGTTGCTGCCGTATTCGCTGCGCAGGTGGAGAGTGATACCCGCGTTGAATGCGAACGCGCGCATAAATTCCTCGGTGAGGCAGGCTTCATAATCGCCTATGCGCTCATTCGTGAAGTGTGCGTTAAATACAAGGAACGGGCGGGCGCTGATATCGAGTGCGCAGAATCCGAGCGCTTCGTCCATGGGGATAAACGCCGAGCCGTAGCGCATAATGCCGGATTTGTCGCCGAGCGCTTCCGCAAACGCCTTGCCGAGCGCAATTCCCGTATCCTCAACGGAGTGGTGACCGTCAACGTTCAGATCGCCCTTGCATTTCACGGTCATGTCAAACCCGCCGTGTACGCACAGCGCCGTCAGCATGTGATCGAAAAATCCGATGCCCGTCACAATGTCGGGCTTGCCGGTGCCGTCAAGATTCAGCTTTACCTTGATGTCGGTCTCTTTGGTCTTTCTTGAAATTTCGGCTGTCCTGCTCATTTTATGCCTCCTGTAATATCTCGTCAAGCGCGTCAAAAAGCGCCTGCATCTCGTCGTCCGTTCCAACCGTGATACGCAGATAGTCGCCGATTATCGGCTTGTTCCAGTGCCGTACGAATATCCTGCGCTCCTTGAGCTTTTCAAATACCGTCTTTGCAGGCAGCTTCGGCGGCTTTGCGAAAATGAAATTGCTCATTGAGTCGGGGAAGGTAAATCCGCGCTTCGAGAGCTCCTTTTTTGCGTTCTCGCGGGTGGTTATTATTTTCCGGCAGGTGGTGCGGAAATATTCGCCGTCGCGGAGTGCCGCAGCTCCGCATACGATTGTGACACGGTTCATGGTGTATGAGTTCACCGAGAATTTCACGTCGTTCATGTACTTTATCAGTTTTTCGCTGCCGATAGCGAAGCCGATTCTCATTCCCGCCATACTGCGCGATTTCGAGAACGTCTGCACGACAAGCAGGTTTTCGTACTTGTCGATAAGCGGGAGCACGCTCGTGCCGCCAAAGTCAATGTACGCTTCGTCGATGATGACAACGCTGTCCGGATTTGCCTTTATGACGCGCTCGATCATCTCCGTGCTTTCGAGCACGCCGGTCGGTGCATTCGGGTTAGGGAAGATGATACCGCCGTTCGGCTGTGCGTAGTCGTCCGCGTTTATCCGGAAATCCGCAGTCAGCGGAATCTGCTTGTAGGGTATGCCATAGACCTCCGCCCATACGTCGTAGAAGGAGTATGTGATATCGGGGAAAAGCACGGGCTTGTCGGAGTTGAAAAAGGTCATGAACGCCATTGAGATAACGTCGTCCGAGCCCACACCGACAAACACCTGTTCCGGCTTCACGCTGTACGTTTCCGCGAGCGCGTTCACAAGCTCCGCCGCGTCGGGGGCGGGATAGAGCCGCATATCGGAGTAATCGAATTTTTCAAGCGCCTCTTTTGCAAGCGGCGACGGGGGATAGGGATTTTCGTTTGTGTTGAGTTTGATTATGTTTCGTTCTTTCGGCTGTTCGCCGGGAATGTACGGCACAACCTTCCGAACATTATTTTCCCATGATGACATATATATCATTCCTTCCGGTTTAGTAATACTCTGAAAATTCACAGCGGAGTCTTCGCCAACCCCCATTCATTTCTCGGGGAGCGACCCACTGATGTGTCTCTGAAATACTGCATCGCCCGCGCCGGCTTCGGCGCCGCCGCCCGTAAAGCAGGAGGCTTTATGTCGTCGCCCAAAGGCGTGCACGATGCACGCCGCAAAGCGACGACAACGTAGTGGCAAAAAAGTCTCGAGCGAAGCGACCTCTCTTAAAAAACGCGTCCTTGGATCCAAGGCGGAGCCTTGGTCTGGCCTGGGACGAAGTCGCCAGCG
>JAFPUE010000087.1 GCA_017395555.1 Ruminiclostridium sp.
TAAACGTCTGTTCCGGGGCCGCAGAGGTAGGATTCAACTGTGAATGTGAACTCCTGATCGTCCTTTGTTACCTTGAAGTAAAGGTCACTGCCATCTTCGCCAGAACCGTCCCAGCTGTAAAGGAAGCTTGCTTCCTGACCGTTTGCATCAGCAATAGGAGCTATTGTCATGCCCTTGAAGGAAACAAATTCGTTCTTGTGTTCCTCAAGCTCGTCTGTGCCGAGAAGAGCGGTAACGTCCTCAGCCTCTGCGATGAAGCTGCCTTCCTCGATCTCGAAGGTTGCTTCCGTGATCTCTGTTTCGCCGGACCATTCAGCCTTGTAGCCTGCTACCTTGATCTTTGTTCCGGGAACAAGAGACTCGTATTCTTCCTGCGAGCAGGGCATATTGTAAAGGAAGTATGCGCCGTGATCGTCGGTCTGGGTGTAGAAGGAAGCCTGACCTACGCCGTTGTCTTCCCACCAGCCCTGCTTAGCCTGTACATAAGTCTCAACAAGTACAAAGCTGTCAAGGTCTGCTTCGCTGAATTCCTCGAATGTCATAGGCTCAATAGCATCGTCGATCGCTTCTTCCTCTTCTTCCTCTTCTTCCGCTTCTGTTGTTTCTTCTGCGGTTGTTGTGGTTGTTGCTTCGGTTGTTGTTTCTGCAGCTGTTGTTGTCTCTGCTGCAGTTGTTGTGGTCTCTGCAGCTGTTGTGGTTGTAGCGGCAGGCTGGTTGTTACCTCCGCACGAAGCTGCGGATACTACAAGTGCGGCCATGATAAGTGCCGCTGTGATTTTTTTCTTCATAACTTTACCTCCAAATAGTGTGGACCGTATTGCATAAAGCAATTTTCTATTCCGAAATATACCTCTATTATACACAAAAAATCGTTTTCGTCAACTCATTTTGACGTATAAAACAAAAAATGCGTGTTCATTTTGTAGCTTTTGCCAATGAGCGACGCATTTTTTCAAAAATTTCATTTATTTTAACTACCGCGAACCGGCTACTGTGTGAATAACTTAACAATATCATTGTATGATACCACCAGCATAAGCAGCATAAGCGCGGCAAAACCGATGAAATGCACCATACCTTCCTTCTCCGCGGAGATCGGCTTGCGGCGTATCGCCTCGATCAGCAGGAACAGAAATCTCGCTCCGTCGAGCGCCGGTACCGGCAGCAGGTTGAAGATGCCGAGATTTATGGTTATCAGCGCCACGAGAAGCAGGAACGAGTCGAAGCTCATTATCTTGATCGACTGATCGAGCGCCGTCGCCATTGTGGATACAACACCGATAGGCCCCGAGAGATCGTTCAGCCCGTAAGTTCCCGTCAGCAGATCGCCGAGGGATATCCATATCAGTCTCGACTCGGTAAGGAACATCCTCCCCGCCGCGCTTGTCACGGTCAGCGGATTCTTTTCCTGCGGATAAACCTTGAAATCCACGATAACGTGATACGAGCCCGGCTTTTCTCCCGCATACGCACGGAACGGCACGGTTATCGACACCCGCTTGCCGTCACGTATGACCGTCATATCAAAGTACGCGGTCGAGGTCTGCTCGTCAAAACGCGCTGTCTTGTTCTGGAGAAAGTATGAAATGTCCATTGTCGTCCATACCGGCATACCCGACATCTCGACTATCTCGTCTCCGAGCTGCATAACCTGCGACGATACCGCAGTATCGTGGAAATACGATATCTTCGTTGTTGCAATGTCTCCGCCGACACCCACACTCACCGCGCAGACCGCAAACCCGAGTATAAGGTTCATCACTGCGCCCGCAACTATGACGATCATACGCTGCCACACCGGCTTGTTGCGGAAGTCGTCCGGGTCACTGCTCTCAAAGTCCTCACCGAGCTGCACCGCTCCCCCTATCGGCAGGAGCTTGAATGACCATGTCGTCGTTTTCGTGCGCTTGCTGAAAAGTCTGGGACCCATACCTATCGAGAACTCGTAGATCCTCATTCTGAACGCCTTCGCGGTCAGAAAATGCCCCATTTCGTGAATGAGTATTATCGAGAAGAAAACGAGTATCGTTATCAGAATATTTAGAGCGTTGCTTAGTATCTCTGCCATTTGTTTCCTTTCATTTATTTTTCATCACATATTCTCTTGCAGCCGCGTCGGACTCCGATATCGCAGCGAGCGTCACCTTTTCGCTGTACGGCACGGACGCGCAGCACTCGCTGACAAGCTCGCCTATGCGGTAAAACGGTATCTTCCCGTCAAGAAACAGCGCCACCGCGGCTTCGTTAGCGCCGTTGAGCACAGTCGGAGCCGTGCCGCCCTTCGCTATCGCCTTTCTCGCTTCGGCAAGGCAGACGAACGTTTCCTCGTCAGCCCGCTCAAACGTCATCGTCCCCACATCGAACAGCGACAGCTTCTTCGAGCAGGACAGCAGACGCTTCGGGTAGGTCACCGCAAACTGTATCGGTATCTTCATATCCGGCACACCGAGCTGCCCTATCACAGCGCCATCCTCGTACTCCACCGCCGAATGCAGTATGCTCTGACGGTGTACAACGACTTCTACCTGCTCCGGCATCACGTCGAACAGCCTTACCGCCTCGATAAGTTCAAGCCCCTTGTTCATCAGCGTCGCGCTGTCCGTGGTTATCTTGCGCCCCATGTTCCAGTTGGGGTGATGAAGCGCCTGCTCCCTCGTCACGCTTTTCAGCTGTTCTTTATTATACCCGAAAAACGGCCCGCCCGACGCGGTAAGTATTATTTTTTCAATCTTATTTCCGCGGTTACCCATTAATGACTGAAATATCGCGGAATGCTCGCTGTCTATCGGCACGATATCGACATTGTTCGCCTTTTCCGCCGCTTTGACCAGCTCGCCGCCCGTAACGAGCGTTTCCTTGTTCGCGAGACCTACGCGGTTTTTCGCTCCGAGCGCGGCAAGTGTGGGCTCCAGCCCCACCATTCCGACTACCGCGTTTATCACCATATCGCAAGACAAAGCCGCTGTTTCACAGAGCGAGTCCTTGCCGTATATCACCTTTATGTCCGTGTCCGCAAGCCGCGCTTTCAGCTCCTTGTACGCCGTCTCGTCGGTCATGCAGACTGTCTGCGGGTGAAACTCCCTCGCCTGCTCCTCGGCAAGCCTGAAATTGCTGTGCGCGGACAGCGCCTTTATCCCGTATCCGTGCATTCGCGCCACATCAAGCGTCTGCGTGCCTATCGAGCCTGTCGAGCCGAGCACGGTCAATTCGGTAGGCAGACAGTTCCCTGAAAGGCTGTTATTCTCTTTATTATGGTTCATTGCATCTCCTCTGATACTGTTTTTTAAAAGGGATCAGTAAGTATTGAAGCTCGTCACGATTCAGATATCGCGCCGCAGGCGCTCCTTAATTATTCATTATTAATTATATAAAATACATTTATTCCCCCGTCGAAGGACAGGGGAATTTCTCATACAGCTATTTCCATTATCGGGAACGCGATCTTGCAGAGCAGGTAGATAAAGGGAGCGACAAACAGAACGCTGTCGAATCTGTCCATAACTCCGCCGTGTCCGGGCAGTATCTCGCTGAAATCCTTGACACCGCACTGGCGTTTGAGCAGCGACGCGATAAGATCACCGAGCAGTCCGAGGAATGTCGATATTACCGCAGCCGCGATAAGTATGGGGATATTCACACTGAAATGATGTGTACCCGTGAATGTATAGTCCCAGATCTCGTAGCCGAACCCGAACAGCACCGCGGCTATAACAGCCGTGACAAGTCCGCCGAAGAAGCCCTCCCATGTTTTCTTGGGGCTTATCTCCGGGCAGAGCTTGTGCTTGCCGAGGAACGTTCCCACGAAATAAGCGCCGCCGTCGGCGAGCCAAGCGATCGCGAGTGTGAATGTCACAAGGAATATGCCATGCTCGCTCCACGCGAAGCAGAAGAATGCAAGCGTAGATATCGCAAACGGGATACATATTGATATGAACGCGATAAATCCGAGCTCCTCGAACTTTATCTCCTTGTGCCTCATCAGCGTCATTCCGAACAGCAGTATAAGGAACAGGAAAGCTACCGGTATCGCGTAATTGCGCAATACATCATAGCAGAAGAACATCGGCAGCAGTCCCGAAAACAGCAGGCTCAGCACCGTAATGCTCCGGTATCTCGTGTATTTTGCCGCAGAAAGCACTTCAAATACCGCCATTATCGAAAGAATGTCAGTTGACGCGGACATGACGTGCGGAGACAGACTTCCGAGAAATAATATAAGTAACGCGAGGGGAACTCCTATCGCCGCGGTTATAAGCCGCTTTGCCATTCTATCATCTCTTTTCGTTTACGAGTTATACTCCGCCGAATCTGCGGTTTCTGCGCGAAAATTCTTCTATCGCGCTGTCAAGATGTTTTTCGTTGAAATCCGGCCAGAGAACGTCCATAAAGACGTATTCGGCATACGCCGCCTGCCATATCAGAAAATTCGATATGCGCTGCTCCCCGCTCGGACGTATTATCAGGTCAACATCGGGCAGTCCCGCGGTATAGAGCTTTTCGCCGATACTGTCCTCGGTGATGCTGTCCGGATCGGCACCGTCCTTTATCAGCTGCTTCACGGCGTGCAGTATATCGTCTCTGCCGCCGTAATTGACCGCGATGTTGCACACCATACCATGGTTGCCGGCGGTATCGGAGGTGAGCTTCGCGATCTTCTTTTTCAGGCTGTCGTCCAGCGGCTCCATATCGCCTATGAACCGCATGACAACATCGTCCTTTTCCGTATCGAGACCCTCATCAAGATAGTCGGAAAACAGCTTCATTATGGCGTTTACTTCTTCTTTCGGGCGCTTCCAGTTCTCGGTTGAGAACGCGTAGAACGTGACGCACTCGATACCGATGTCTATGCAGTGACGCATACACTTCCTGAAAGCCTTTGCTCCCTGCACATGACCGGCTGTGCGCGGCATCAGCCGCTTTTTCGCCCAGCGTCCGTTGCCGTCCATGATTATCCCGATATGACGGGGCAGGATCCTTTCGTCCATAGATCAGACCGTCATTATCTCTTTTTCTTTTTCAGCGCAGACCTTATCCACCTTCTCGACATACTTGTCGGTAACGGTCTGTATCTTCTTCTCGCCGTCCTTGACATCGTCTTCGGTGATCTCGCTGTTCTTCTTCATTGTCTTCAGCTTTTCGATAGCGTCTCTGCGGCAGTTTCTGACTGCAACCTTCGCATCCTCGCCGTACTTCTTGATCTGCTTGCAGAGTTCTTTTCTGCGCTCCTCGGTGAGCTGCGGGAACACGATACGTATAGCCTTGCCGTCATTTGTGGGGGTAATGCCGATATCGCTTGCCATTATCGCCTTTTCGATAGCCTTCAGCGAGGAAGCGTCCCACGGCTGTATAACGAGTATTCTTGCCTCGGCTACCGATACGGCAGCCATAGCGTTGATCTGCGTGGGTACTCCGTAGTAATCCACGGTGATCTTATCGAGCACGGCAGGGTTCGCGCGTCCCGCTCTGATCGTCGAAAACTCCTTTTCAAGCGAGTTTACGCACTTTTCCATCTTCTTCTCCGCGTTGTTTATCGTTTCTTTCATAATGACCGTCCTTTCTTAAATCGAAAAATTTATTTCGATTAAAATTTCAATATTATCAATTAAATCAGTTCTGGTTGCTTACGAGGGTGCCGACTTTCTCGCCCATTACTGCATCATAGATGTTGTCCGGGCGGTGCAGATCGAATACGATCAGCGGGATATTGTTCTCGATGCACATTGCCGCGGCGGTGCCGTCAAGCACACGCAGACCGTTTACGAGTATATCCTTGTGGCGAAGCGTCTCATACTTCACCGCATCGTCGAATTTGAGCGGGTCCTTATCGTAAACGCCGTCAACCATTGTCGCTTTCAGCACGATCTCGGCGTTTATCTCGGCAGCTCTGAGCGCAGCCGCACTGTCTGTCGAGAAGAACGGGTTTCCGGTTCCGCAGCCGAATATCACTATTCTGCCCTTGCTGAAATGACGCAGCGCCTTTTCTCTGATATACGGCTCGCAGATCGCATTCATCGCTATCGCGGACTGAACACGAACGTCGCAGCCGAGCTCTTTGAGTGCGTCGCCTACCGCAAGCGCATTCATAGTCGTGGCAAGCATACCGATGTGGTCAGCCGTAACTCTGTCCATATTCTCGCTCGTTCTTCCGCGCCAGAAGTTACCGCCGCCGACAACTATTCCGATCTCGGCTCCCGCGTCATAGCAGCGCTTTACGCTCTTGCATATCGTGTTTATCGTGGGGATATCGAGTCCCGTCTTCTTCTCACCGGCAAGCGCCTCGCCGCTGAGCTTCAGAAGTATTCTTTTGTATTTGAGTTCCGCCATTTTGTCCGTCCTTTCAGCCGCTTATCAATAATCCAGCACTCTTATTTTGCCGAGTACATCGAGCTTTCCGCACTTTTCCTCAAACTCCGCCTCGTTCATCACCTGCGTTACGAACGCGGTCTCGTCGTCCGGAGCCCCGTCGCGTGACAGGAACCTTACCTCGCCGAAGATATCCTCCGCGGTCTTTCTGTCTGCCTTTGCACGAACGTAGAACTTGTTTTCGAGCTTCTTGTACGGGATAACGAAATCCTGCTCGCTGTCCTCCCAGCTCATTGATCTCGATGTGCCGTGGGACTTCGCCGCGATTATGATATCGGAGACAACCGCGCTCGCCGTCGGGAGCTTACCCGCGCCCTTGCCGTAGAACACGACATCACCCACCGCATCGCCGCGCACGAGTATCGCGTTGAACACGTCATTTACGCCGGAGAGCTGGCTTTCCTCGTTTATCACCGCCGGACAGGTCATTACCGCCACATCGTCGCCGCGCTTGGAAGCAAAGCCGATCAGCTTTATCACGCTGTTCATGCTCTCGCAGTAGCGCACGTCCTCAAGCGTTATCTTCGTAATGCCCTCGGTGTGGATATTGTCGGGGTAAACGTGTCTGCCGAACGCGAGGGAAGCGAGAATACAGATCTTGCGGCAGGTGTCGTGACCTTCAACGTCCGCCGAAGGATCGCGCTCCGCGTAGCCGAGCTCCTGCGCGATCTTCAAAGCCTCGTCGAAGCCCATGCCCTCTTTTATCATCTTGGTAAGTATGAAATTTGTCGTACCGTTAAGTATGCCCGCGATCTCGTCGATCTCGTTTGCGGAAAGGCACTGGTTGAGCGGACGGATTATCGGAATACCGCCTCCGACGCTCGCCTCGAAGAAGAAGTTCACGTTATGCTCTCTCGCTATTTTAAGCAACTCGGCGCCGTTCTTCGCAACAAGCTCCTTGTTCGAGGTGACAACACTCTTCCCCGCTTCAAGCGCGGATTTCACATAGCCGTAGGAGAACTTTACTCCGCCGATCACTTCCGCAACTACCGCGACTTCCGGGTCATTCAGTATCACGTTGAAGTCCTTCACGAATTTGTCCTTGTAGCGTTCGTCCGGGCAGTCCCTTATTTCAAGGATATACTTGATGTCGAGCTCCTCGCCCGCCTTTTTTTCGATAGCCTCCTTGTTCTTGTAGAAGACCTCCACGGTTCCGGAGCCCACTACGCCGAAACCGAGCACTGCGATCTTTTTCATACTTCCTGTCCTTTCTGTGAGAAAACTTAATCTGTAATATTATATCATAAATTCCCCAATAAAACAAGTATTTTCTGTAAATTTTTATTCCAAAACGCGAAAAAGGCTCCGCTGCCGACATTCTGCCGGTAACGAAGCCCACAGAGATCATCTGTTTTTAAGGACTTTCTTTAAATACTGACCCGTATATGAACCCTTTACCTTCGCCACTTCCTCCGGTGTGCCGCAGGCTACCACGGTTCCGCCCTTATCGCCGCCCTCGGGTCCGAGGTCTATGATATGATCGGCGGTCTTGATAACATCGAGATTGTGCTCTATGACTATCACCGTGTTGCCGCCCTCTACGAGAAGCCGCAGCACCTCTATCAGCTTATGCACGTCCGCGGTGTGCAGTCCCGTAGTAGGCTCGTCGAGGATATACACCGTCCTGCCCGTTGCACGGCGGGCAAGCTCCGTCGCGAGCTTTACACGCTGCGCTTCGCCGCCGGAGAGCGTCGTTGCGGGCTGACCTATCTTCACATAGCCAAGTCCCACGTCGCAGAGGGTTTTGAGCTTGCGGTATATCTTCGGAACATTCTCAAAGAATTTGCAGCCCTCTTCGATCGTCATTTCAAGCACATCGTAGATATTCCTGCCCTTGTATCTGACTTCAAGCGTCTCACGGTTGTAGCGCTTGCCCTTGCACACATCGCAGGGAACGTAAACATCCGGCAGGAAGTGCATCTCGATCTTGATTATGCCGTCTCCCTCGCAGGCTTCGCAGCGTCCGCCCTTGACATTGAACGAGAAGCGCGCCGTGCCGTAGCCGCGCATCTTCGCATCGTTCGTTGACGCGAACAGATCACGGATATCCGTGAAAACGCCGGTATATGTTGCCGGATTGGAGCGCGGCGTCCTGCCTATCGGTGCCTGATCTATCGCTATCACCTTGTCGAGCTGCTCCGCGCCGAGTATCTTTTTGCATTTCCCCACATGAGTGCGTGCGCGGTTGAGCTCCGCGGCAAGGTGGTTGTAAAGTATCTCGTTTATCAGCGAGCTCTTGCCGCTCCCGGAAACTCCTGTCACGCAGGTGAACACGCCGAGCGGTATCTCAACGTCAATGCCTTTGAGATTGTTTTCCGCCGCACCGATTATTTTCAGATATCTGCCGTCGGGCTTTCTGCGCTCCGCAGGCACGGGTATCTTCTTCCTGCCGGAGAGATACTGCCCCGTCACCGACTCCTTGCAGTTCATTATATCCTCCGCTGTGCCGCAGCACACGACTTCTCCGCCGTGTACTCCCGCACCGGGACCTATATCCACGATAAAGTCCGCCTCGCGCATCGTGTCCTCGTCGTGCTCTACGACGATCACCGTGTTGCCGAGATCGCGCAGGCTTTTGAGCGTCCCGATCAGCTTGTCGTTGTCACGCTGGTGCAGCCCTATGCTCGGCTCGTCAAGGATATACAACACTCCCATGAGCGAGCTTCCAATCTGCGTCGCAAGGCGTATGCGCTGGCTCTCGCCGCCGGAGAGCGAGCCTGCCGCACGGGACAGAGTGAGATATTCGAGCCCGACGCTTTTCAGAAAGTTCAGCCTTGACTTTATCTCCTTCAGTATGAGCCTGCCGATCATCGCGTCGCGCTCCGACAGCTCCATATTGCTGACGAAGTCGTAAGCGTCGGCTATGCTCTTCTTGCACAGATCGCTTATGTTTATCCCGCACACAGTCACAGCGAGCGACTCCTTTTTCAGCCTTTCGCCGTGGCAGACCGGGCAATCCGTGTCCTGCATATATGTCTCGATCTCGGTGCGCGCAGATTCGGTGCCGTCCTTGTAACGGCGTTCGAGGTTGTTTATAACGCCCTCAAAGTCGGAATTGCGGTAGCCGCCGCCAAACGAATCTATAACATCCACCCTTATCCGCTCGCCCGCCGTTCCGTACAGGAACAGTCCGAGCTGCTCCGGCGTAAGATCCTTGACCGGCGTGTCCAGCGAAACGCCGTAGTGATTGGATATCGCGCGGTAGTACATCATCGCTATCGAGTTGTCGTCAAGCGAGTTCCAGCCGCAGGCGCGTATGGCTCCCTCGCGTATGGTCTTGTTCTTGTCGGGAACGATAAGATCGGGATCGACGCGGTGGAACTTGCCGAGACCCGTGCAGTGCGGACAGGCACCGAACGGGTTGTTGAACGAGAACATTCGCGGTACGAGCTCATCGACGCTGATGTTGTGCTCCGGGCAGGCGTAATTCTGCGAAAAGTGCAGCTCTTCCCCGCCTATAACGTCAACGTATATCAGCCCGTCCGTGAGCTTTCCGGCAGTCTCAAGGCTGTCGGAAAGGCGGGTGTCGATATCCGGCTTCACCACAAGTCTGTCGATCACCACTTCGATGTTGTGCTTTATGTTTTTCGCGAGCTTGATATTCTCGTTCAGATCCCGCATCTCGCCGTCAATGCGCACACGGACAAAGCCCTGCTTGCGCAGAGAATCGAGGTCTTTTGCGTACTCGCCCTTTCTGCCTCTCGCTATCGGCGCGAGCACCTGTATTTTCGTTCCCTCGGGCAGCTCCTTTATCCGATCGACTATCTGATCTATCGTCTGACGGCTTATCTCTCTGCCACAGACGGGACAGTGCGGTATTCCGATACGCGCGTACAGCAGACGAAGATAGTCGTATATCTCAGTGACCGTGCCGACGGTGGAACGCGGGTTGTTCGAGGTTGTTTTCTGGTCTATCGAGATTGCGGGAGAAAGTCCCTCTATGCTCTCTACGTTCGGCTTTTCCATCTGCCCGAGAAACATTCTCGCATAGGACGACAGGCTCTCCATATACCGGCGCTGTCCGTCCGCGTATATCGTGTCGAACGCGAGCGAGGACTTTCCCGAGCCGGACAGCCCCGTGAACACCACGAGCTTGTCGCGCGGTATCGTAACGTCTATATTTTTGAGGTTGTGCTCTTTTGCTCCTCTTATCACTATCTTGTCATTTGCCATTCTTTTGTTCCTTTCATTGCGGCAGCGTCATATCCACCATTCCGGGGTAAGCTCGCCCAGCGTTATCACACGCTCCGCGCTATAATCGAGCATTATCTCTATATCCCTGTATCTTTCCGGCATGAGCTGTACCATAAGCTCGCGGCAGGCTCCGCAAGGTGCGCCTGTCCTGCCGTCCGGCATTATCGCCAGCACTCTGCTTATCTCCTGTTCCCCGGCGGTCAGCATGGCGAATATCGCGCTGCGCTCGGCGCAGATACCGAGCGTACTGCAGGTATCGACGCACACGCCGGTGTATATCTTTCCGGAAGCGGACAGCACCGCAGCCGCTACTCCGCCCGCCTCAACATAATTGGATATCTTTCTGCCGTTCTGCACGGCTTTCGCGGCTTCATACATCCGCGTCCATATCTCATCCATTCATGTCACTTTCCTTCCCTCAGCTCTTTTATCTTGTCTCTGAAATACGCCGCCTGCTCGAAATCAAGCACACGCGCGGCTTCCTTCATCATCGCGGTGTACTGCGTAATCAGCTTTTCCTTCTCCTTCACGGTGAGCTTCGCCCTCGGCTTCTTGCCCGCCTTGTCTTCCTTTGCGGAAATGTCGATTATATCGCGTACTTCCTTGATTATCGTCTTGGGGACAATGCCATGCTCCTCGTTGTACTTCATCTGTATCTCGCGGCGGCGGTTCGTCTCGTTTATCGCATTCTCCATGCTGCCCGTAACGATATCCGCGTACATTATGACCTGTCCGCCCGCATTTCTCGCGGCTCTGCCTATCGTCTGTATCAGCGAGGACTCGCTTCGTAGGAAGCCCTCCTTGTCCGCGTCAAGTATCGCCACAAGCGACACCTCCGGTATATCAAGTCCCTCGCGCAGCAGGTTTATTCCCACAAGCACGTCGAACTCTCCGAGACGCAGATCGCGCACTATCTCCATACGTTCTATGGTCTCGATATCGTGGTGCATATAGCGCACCTTAAGCTCC
Source organism: Ruminiclostridium sp. (assembly GCA_017395555.1). GTDB lineage: Bacteria > Bacillota > Clostridia > Oscillospirales > Ruminococcaceae > Ruminiclostridium_E. The sequence goes on from JAFPUE010000087.1 coordinate 11,527, forward strand.
AGTCTTTCAAGGTACTTTGTGAGGTCCTCCGCCATTTTCTTGGTCAGCGTGGTGACAAGGACGCGCTCGTTACGTCCTATGCGGACGTTTATCTCGGAAACGAGATCTTCTATCTGCCCGTCGGTGGGCTTAACGATGATCTCCGGATCGACAAGTCCCGTCGGGCGGATTATCTGCTCCGCGATCACTGTTGCGTGCTCGCGCTCGAACGGTCCCGGTGTTGCGGAAACGTACACCGCCTGATTGATCTTCGCGTAGAACTCGTCGAAATTCAGCGGGCGGTTGTCGTATGCGCTCGGCAGTCTGAACCCGTAGTCGATGAGGTTGCGCTTGCGGGCGCTGTCGCCACCGAACATTCCCCTCACCTGCGGGAGCGTGACATGGCTCTCGTCCACCATGAGCAGGAAGTCCTTCGGGAAGTGGTCTATCAGCGTTATCGGAGTGCTGCCCGGAGCCCGTCTCGAAAGCACGCGGGAGTAGTTCTCTATACCCTTGCACATTCCTATCTCGCGCAGCATCTCCATATCGTACCTCGTGCGCTCGGCGATACGCTGCGCCTCGATAAGACGGTGTTCGGCGGTGAACTTCTCAACCTGCTGCTCCATTTCGGCTTCGATATCCTCAAGCGCCTCTTCGAGCTTGTCCCTGCCGACGATATAGTGTGACGCGGGGAATATTGCGGCGTGAAGCAGCTCACGCTTCGCCTTGCCGCTCACTACCTCGAACTCGGATATGCGGTCTATCTCGTCGCCGAAAAACTCGACGCGCACAGCGTTCTCCTGCGTAGCGCCCGCCGGGAATATCTCGACTGTATCTCCGCGCACACGGAACTTGTTTCGTATGAAATTAACGTCGTTGCGCTCGTACTGCATTGTTATCAGCTTTTTCACAAGCTCGTCGCGCCCGAGCTCCATACCCTTTCGCAGCGAAACGGTATTCGAGCGGTATTCATCCGGACTTCCCAGGTTATAAATGCAGGAAACGGACGAAACTATGATAACATCGCGCCTTTCCGCGAGCGAAAATGTTGCAGAGTGGCGCAGTCGGTCAATATCGTCGTTTATCGCGCTGTCCTTTTCGATGTAGCTGTCGGTCGAGGGAATATACGCCTCGGGCTGGTAGTAATCGTAATACGACACAAAATATTCTACCGCGTTATCCGGGAAAAATTCCCGGAACTCGCTGCAAAGCTGTGCGGCAAGTGTTTTGTTGTGCGCGAGAACAAGCGTCGGGCGGTTTACGCGCTCGATGATGTTCGCCATTGTGAAGGTCTTGCCGGAGCCGGTAACGCCGAGCAATACCTGCTCACGGTTGCCGCTTTCTATGCTCTCAACGAGCTTGTCTATCGCCTGCGGCTGATCGCCGGTGGGCTTGTATGGTGATTTTAATACAAATTTATCCAATGTGTCCCCCATTACTGTGATGCGCCGAAGCCGGCGCGGGCAATCCGCGGTTATATTCTTCAACCGACAGGTGCAGTGGTCGTATTATGTTATTCTCTGCTGCGGTAAATCGGAATTTGCGCCGAAGCCGGCGCGGGCAGTCCGCGGTTATATTCTTCAACCGACAGTTGCAGTGGTCGTATTATGTTATTCTCTGCTGCGGTAAATCGGAATTTGCGCCGAAGCCGGCGCGGGCAGTCCGCGGTTA
>JAFPUE010000088.1 GCA_017395555.1 Ruminiclostridium sp.
CCTATGTACAGGCGTTTATCCGCAAGAGAGATCAGCTTTTCTATATTCATCGCATCTCCGTAGTCGCAAAGTCCGAACGTCATTGTTACCCTTATCTTGCGGCTTCCGCTTTCTACGGTCTTGTTTCTTATGTCCTTAAGTATCTTTTCGTTAAGGGCAATGCACTTGTCTGTTGTGCCTTTCACAAGTATCAGTATCTCTTCACCGCCCCAGCGGCAGACTATGCCCTTATCGCCCACATTATCCATTATTATTGCGGAAATGGCTTTCAGGACATCATCTCCCGCACTGTGACCGAAGGTATCGTTGACGTGCTTGAAATCGTCTATATCACCGAGTATGACACAGTACGGATCGGTACTCTCTATATACTGCCCGAAGATATCCCGGATATGATTGCGGTTGCGGAGTCCCGTTAGCTGATCGTAGTTTGCAAGCCTGTCGAGCTTGTCATTGTTAGCTTTCAGAGATTTTAGGTCATAATTGATCTTGCCAAGAAACATTATCGAGAACGATATGAGTATGATCGACGCGAATATTATATTCAGACGCGAGATATGTGTAACGAATTCACGTTCAAGTCCATTGTAAATGGGGTCTCTGCCTCTGCTGAGATCGTTGGAGCCAATAAGCATAAGTATATTCACTAAGGCAAGACCGGAGGAAACAAGTAAAGGGTGCTTTATAGCGGGGTCAATGTAGGTGATGAAGTATGCGACCGGTATCATTGAGATCGGGAAAAGTGAGAACAGAGCTTCAAATCCGATATACATACTGCACAGGAAGCCGTGTGAGATTACCTCGATATGTATCAGCAGCACCCATAGGAGCGTGAAGCGGTTATTCCGTACAAGGACGATTCCGAGAAAATACATTAACGAACTTGCTATGTTGAAGTAAAGCAGCTCGGTGATGCCGTAGATCGCAAAAACAACAGTATAAAAAGCATGAATGACCATACAGAAAGCGTATATGATACGATATCGCGCGGCATTGCCTTCATCGCTCGATATCCTGTTAATTAAACTGCTGAGCAAAGATCTCACCCCTTTCCGGAATTGTAAGTATAACTATATGTATTATACATCATTTTTCGTCTGAAATCAATACATTTTTACAAATATTTCAAAATAATCTTTGCAAAATTTACAAATAATAAAGGGTTAAAATTGCTATGAACAATTATCTTGCCGCAGGAGCAATAATTGTCTGAAAATCTTATTTTAAACTATTTACAAAACGGCAAAAATGTAGTATAATAATATGGATATTGATCTATATATGGCAGATTTAAGACAATTAAACATAAGGAGACAAAACTATGCTTCAATATGAAGAGCTTATACTTGAATTTGAAGGACTGAAACCGCAGCTGAAAGACCTGCGTGCGGCTATAAACTATGACGGTGTTGCAAAGGAGATCTCTGAGCTCGAAGAGCAGACAGCACAGCCCGATTTCTGGAACGACAGCGAAAATTCGCAGAAGGTATCGCAGAAGCTCGGTGCGCTCAAAGGCAAACTCGCACAGTTTGACAAGCTCGCGGAGAATTTTGACGACGTCATCACAATGGCTGAGCTCGCAAACGAGGAAGAGGACGAGTCCATGCTTCCGGAGGTAAAAGAGCTTGCCGACAAGACAAAGCAGATGCTTGAGGAGCAGAAGCTCATTACCCTGCTCTCCGGAGAATTTGACTCGAAGAACGCGATTCTCACGTTCCACGCGGGCGCCGGCGGAACCGAAGCGCAGGATTGGGTAGAGATGCTTTACAGAATGTACAACCGCTGGGCAGAACGCCACAATTTCAAGGTATCGCTGCTCGACTACCTCGAAGGTGAAGAAGCCGGTATCAAGAGCGCTTCAATACTGATAGAAGGTCTTAACGCGTACGGCTTCCTGAAATCCGAGAACGGCGTACACAGACTTGTGCGCGTTTCGCCGTTCGACGCTTCCGGCAGACGTCACACCAGCTTTGCCAGCCTTGAAGTTATGCCGGAAATTGACGAAGACACATCGGTGGATATCCGTCCCGAGGATATCGAAATGGAAGTTTACCGTTCGAGCGGCGCGGGCGGACAGAAGGTAAACAAGACAAGCTCCGCGGTTCGCCTTATCCATAAGCCCACAGGAATAGTGTGCGCCTGCCAGACACAGCGTTCACAGGTTCAGAACCGCGAATACGCAATGAGAATGCTGATCTCCAAGCTCGTTGAGATAAAAGAGCGCGAGCACCTCGAAAAGATTTCCGATATCAAGGGTGAACAGCTCCAGATAGCATGGGGTGCGCAGATACGCTCATATGTATTTATGCCGTACACACTCGCAAAGGATCACAGGACAGGCTATGAAATGGGCAACATTCAGGCTGTTATGGACGGCGATATCGACGGCTTTATCAACGCATATTTAAAGAGCAAGGCTCTCGAAAACAATGGTTAAAAACGATATAGTCAGACTTACGATAGAAAGCATCACGGGTGAAGGCTCCGGCGTGGGAAGATATGACGGAATGGTGGTTTTCGTTCCGTTCACCGCTGTCGGAGATCTGCTCGATGTGCGTATCGTAAAGACCGGCAAAAGCTACTGCTACGGCAGAACAGAAAAGATCATAACACCCTCTCCTGACCGCGTTTCTCCGGACTGCAAAGTATTCGGGAAATGCGGCGGCTGTGCTTTCAGGCATATTTCCTATGAGGCAGAGCTGCGCGCAAAAGAAGATATCATCCGCTCTGCGTTCACGAGGATAGGCGGGCTTGACCCGGAATTTCTGCCGATCATTGCGGGCGATTGCAGAAGCTCTTACCGCAACAAGGCGCAGTACCCCGTCGGACGGGACAAGGACGGCAATATCGCGAGCGGGTTTTATGCCGCGCGTTCACACAGGATAGTGCCGTGCGAAGAATGCCTGCTCGAACCGGAAATTTTCGGCGATATAAGGAGCTTTGCGCTGAAACAGGCTGCCGGGCTGAAAATATCGCCTTACAATGAGGAACTGCACAACGGCGTATTGCGACATATCTGCATACGAAAGGGTCATTATTCCGGCGAGATCTGCGTTGTTCTTGTTGTACGCAGAAACGTGCCGGAGCTGAAAAAGCTCGCTTCCGCATTAATGAAGCAATTCCCGCAGATAAAAGGCGTTGCCGAAAATATCAACAAGGAGATCACAAATGTGATCTTCGGCGATACAGATATCCCGCTTTGCGGAGATACCGAAATAAAAGATACAATGCTCGGAAAAAACTTCACAATATCGCCGCGCTCGTTCTATCAGGTCAACACGCCCATGGCTGAACGGCTGTACACCGAAGCGGCAAATCTCGCAATGCCGGACGGAAAGACGGTGATTGACCTATACTGCGGTATCGGAACAGTCGGGCTGTCAATGTCGGACAACGTTAAAACGCTGATAGGCGCGGAGATAGTTCCGGAAGCGGTTGAGAACGCCAAGGCAAACGCAACGGCGAACGGCTGCGGGAATGCGGAATTCTTCTGCGGCGACGCTGGTAAGGTCACTTCCCTTCTCCGGGAGAAAGGCATAAAAGCGGACATTGTGACCGTTGACCCGGCAAGAAAGGGCTGCGATACGGAAACGCTTAATAACATCGTTTCGTTCTCTCCGGAGCGGATAGTTATGATATCCTGCAATCCGGCAACGGCAGCGAGAGACTGCAAATATCTTACCGAGCACGGATACAGAGCTGTCAGTGTACAGGGTGTCGATCTGTTTCCGCGGACGATACACGTTGAAAGCGTTTGTCTGCTTATCAGGCAAAACAATGAATAATTTATGCTCTTTCGGGAAAACTTATAAAGATATATCCCGAAGGAGGAACCAATCATGCTTCATAAAAACGACGAAGATATTCTGAACACGATATACAAGAACAGCAAAATGGCGTATGACAGTACAAAGCAGGTAATCTCCGGCTGCCGCAGCACTGAGCTCACCGAATACCTCGAACGTCAAAAAAAGCACTATGCTTCTATATGCTCGACTGCCCGAAAGCGTCTCGAAGCCTCGGGAATGAAAGCGCAGCCAGTACCGCCTATGCAGCTCGCAATGGCACATATCGGTATAATGATGAAGACTGCCGCCGACAAGAGCGAGGGGCATATCGCGGAGCTTATGTACGACGGAACGAATATGGGGATAATCAACATCGCGCGTTCCGTGAACCACAGCAGCAATGCCTCGCCGGATACTATACGACTTGCGGAAAACCTGCTCAGCGATGAAGAAAAGTACGCCGACGGACTGAGAAAATTTCTGTGATTATAAGCCGCGAGCAGAACGCTCGCGGCTTTTATAGTACAAATCATTTATTTTTTTCGTCATATTGCACAACATTCGATTATTTCGTTGACGTTTTATCTAAAATATGATATAATACCAGTGATTATAAATAATAGAATACTATATCCAAAACACGATAGAGTATAACCTAATTCAGAATGGGTGGTTCGGTTTGATAGGTGACAAAAAAATCATAGGCGTCTGCCTTACTAAAGCGGAAGATGATTTCAGAACGGATTATCTTTCGTTCATGCAGAAAATAACTGCGGATACCGATTACAAGATCATCGCGTTCAACAGCCCGCGTGATCTGTACTACAGCGATAAGTATGATATTGGGTCAAAGACTGTCTTCAACCTCATTAATTATGATATCGTTGACGTTATTGTTATTCTGTATGAGAATTTCTATGACAAAGACACGGTAGAAGATATCATATCCGCCGCGACTGCCCGAAAGGTACCTGTTATCCTAATTCACGGGGAGCATGAGAACTGCTGCAGCATAGTTACTAACTACACCGAAGCCTACAAAGATGTCATCCGCCACCTCATCAAAGTCCACCATGTCAAGAATCCCGTATTCATCGGCGGCAGGAAGACCGACGATAACTCCACCGTTCTGCGCCACGAGTGCTTCAAGGAAGTGCTCGCGGAATTCGGAATACCGTACAAGGACAATATGCTCTATTACGGCGAATACTGGGAAGTTCCCACTAGTCTCGCTGTAAAGGAAATACTTGCTTCCGATACCCTTCCCGACGCGATAATCTGTGCGAATGACACTATGGCGATGACCGTATGCGAGGAGCTTGCGGAAGCAGGCTACCGTGTACCGGAGGATGTGATCGTAACCGGATTTGACGGACTTATGAGCGCAGAATATTTCATGCCGAGACTGACCACCTGCAAGGAGGATATGACCGCGCTTTCCCACCTGACACTCGATATCGTCGAAAAGACAGTCGCCGGAACGGTCAGGGACGGCGTATTTACCGAGAATTTCATTCCGTATTACAGCGAATCCTGCGGATGCACAAGTGCAAATACCATTGATTACCGCGAACGCGCGAAATATCTTTACAGACGTAACTATGACGTGCGGCAGCATGAAAACCATATTTACGAGCTGGTTGATTCGATACTCGACAGCGAGAACCTGAATACTCTCGGTGCGGCTCTGCGCGATTACATACTGCCCAATTCAAGCGTTTGTCTTACCGAGGATTTCATTATGAATGCACTCGGCAGCACAAGCGACAAATTCAAAGAAAAAAAATACGGCGAGCTGATAGTCATTACATCAAAGGATCTGGACTACTCCCGCGGAAAACAGGGACGCTTCCCTATCACGGATATGCTGCCGGATATGGACGAATGGCTCCAGGACAATACTCTGTGCGTGATCTCCCCGATATTTGTGGGCGAGGAGGTCTGTGGTTATTATACCATGAAGACCGACAACATCGAGTATATGTCGCATAAGCTGTTCCGTGTCATCAAGACTATGAATATCGCGTTCAGCTCGCTGATAAACCGCCTGCGCAGAAAACGCATACAGGGCAGCATACAGAATGCGAGATTTATTGATACACTTACGGGGCTGCCGAACCTGAGAGGTCTCACACAATGGTTCACCGATTTCTCGGAAGTAACGGAAAACCATTCAAAGACCATAATGGTATCCGTTTACAGCATTCCGCAGTATAAGTTCATATATGAAAACTACGGCGTTGACGACATCGAACAGGCTGTAAAGTTCGTCGCGGACGCTCTTACCCTCGCAAACAAGGATAACGGCTTTATTGCAAGAACCGGAAGCGACGAGTTCATTATAATCAACTATGTCGATAACGGCGATGAGGTAAGTCAGATCATTAACAACGCGGTCTCTGTGTTCTTCGGCGTTATCGAGGGCTACAACACCGCGAGCGAAAAGGACTACTTCCTCGAAGTTAACTGCGGCTGCACCGTAGCCGATCCCGGCTGGAACAGCGACTTAAGTACATTCATAAAGCTCGCCAATGCCGAGATGTATATGAACAAGCTGAAATCCGGTCTCACTCCCGTTATGAAAGATGAAAAGCCCGCCGCAACGGAAGCGCAGGAGGCTTCTTCGCGGGCAAAGGACCTTTACAGCGAATTTTCTGTCCTTATCGACAAAAACCTTTTCACATACTACTTCCAGCCTATCGTTGACGCAAAGACCGGCGTTATTTACGCTTATGAGGCTCTTATGCGCACCACCGGCGGCATAAAGATGTCACCGCTCGAAATACTCGATGTTGCGAGAGAATACAACAAGCTGTACGAGATCGAAAAAGCAACTATGTTCAACGTTCTTGACCGTTACACGAGCGATATGGCTGAATTTGAAGGAGCCAAGGTATTCATCAATACCATACCCGGCAACTTCCTCAAGGACGATGATCTTGAAAGGTTAAAGAACGATTACGGCAAATATATCGACAATGTCGTTATAGAGATAACCGAGCAGGACACCGTTTCCGATGCCGAGCTTGACTCTATCCGTCACCTCGGTATCATCGAAAATACCGAAAAGAGCAAGGACATTGTCGGCGGACAGCTCGCCGTAGATGATTACGGCACCGGACATTCCAACATCGTAAACCTGCTCAGATACTCACCGCATATAATCAAGATCGACCGCTTCCTTATCTCGAATATTCAGAACGATCCAAACAAGCAGATGTTCGTCAAGAGCACCATTGAATTTGCGAGAATGAACAACATCAAGGTGCTCGCGGAAGGTGTCGAGACCTATGAGGAAATGAAGACCGTCATAGATTACGGCGTAGATCTGATACAGGGATATTATACCGCGCGTCCCGCTCCGACGCCTATCGGAAAGATACCGGAAAATATCCGCAGAGAGATTATTTCCGAGAATATCAACCTCTCGAAATACGCGGGCGAGCTTCTCACTTACAGAACATCCGGAGACGAGACACTTGATCTGTACCAGCTCACTCTTCAGAAGTATAACGCTATATATATAACAGGCGGCAAGGTCAAGATCATCGGTACTCCGTACAGCGAATTTGAGACCGAGATCGTTGTTGAGCAGAACATTAAGGCGGAGATCACATTTGAAAACGTTCGCCTCAAAGCAACTCACGGACCGATAGTAAAATTCGGCAGCGGAAGCAGCGTATCGCTTCTCCTCTCCGGCGAAAATGCAATTCTCAACAACGGAATACTCGTATCCAAGGATACGCTCCTTAATATCGGCGGAAGCGGCAATCTGACCGTGACCGTAAAACACAACGGCGGTATCGGTATCGGAAGCAGCCACGACAGCACCTTCGGCAGCATCAGCTTCACACATACCGGCACTGTGACCGTTGATATAGCGATAGCGCACGGCGTATGTATAGGCGGCGGTATCCCGTCCAAGGAATCCGATATATCCTTCAAGAGCGGCAATACCAATATTACCACTCATTGCGTAAATTCCGTAGGTGCCGGATGCATGAACGGAAAGGTGCATATCCACGTCTCGGAAGGTGCAACAGTTACCGCTAAATGCAACGGCAACGAGACAGTTGCTCTGGGCTCGTTCAACGGCAGTGCGGATATCTATTCCTGCGGCACACTCGATCTCACCTCCGACGGAAACATTTGCGCATCGTGCGGAACTATCGGAAAAGGCAGCGCGTCTGTCATGGTTGCGGGAGGAAATATCTCCGCAATCGTTCACGGAGACAGAGCGGTTTGTCTCGGTTCTATCGCCGGCACCTCAAAGGTAAGCATTTCCGACGGCAGAGTAAACGCTTACGGCGAAGGCAACAATGTGTGCGGCTACGGAAGCCTTGAAGGCATCGGAACCAACTACATCTCCGGCGGTACCGCTAAAGTCAAGATACTCTCCGGACGCATTCTCGAATTCGGCAATGAGAACTGCACGACAGTAATAACCGGCGGAAATATCCTTTCGACGGAAAAAACATTTGCTCCGGTAAATGACCGCGGTGATCTGCTTCACCTTGAAGTCTCGGACGAGATCAAGCTGATGCGCACCGTTCACGGAAAAGCAGGCGATTATATCTATAAGGCGGAAAAGCTGCCTGAAGATGACGAGCTCTGCATATACATACCATAACCTAAGATACACTAAAAATCTCCCTGTACCTTTTTCGGCGCAGGGAGATTTTTCAAATCCGGAAAAATTATTAAGGCAATACCGCGCCGCAGGCGCGCACCAAAATTCTTAATTCATAATCCTTAATTTAAAAAGCGGTTTCTTTCAGAAACCGCTTTTTGTATCATTCATTTTCAGACTGCATCAACATAAACGTCTTCGCAATCATCGCTGATCTCGTGTGTTACACGATCGAGAACCTCTGCTCTCTTTGCGTTGTTGAAACGGTCAAGAGTACCTACGAGATAGCCTGTGATGCGTCTGATACGCTCAAAGGGTCTGTCATCGTACTTATACTCAAGATCCACATAATCACCGTCAACAGCGATATCAAGACCGATGAGCTTCTGACCGGGCTTCATTTCCCTGCCCCTGTCAACATAAGCCTGAATCTCGGTATCCGAAAGGATGCCTCCTCTTGTGGTGATCTGAACGTTCTTCATTGTTAAACCCTCCTGCATTATTAAGACAAGCGCTAAAAGCGAGTTACAGCCTTAACATTTTTAGTTGCCGATTAATTTTTCACAACTATATTATTAAAGTCAAGCGCTAAAAGCGAGTTACAGCCTTAACAATATTTCGTTGTGCTTAATTATTATAGCACAATATATAGTAAAATGCAAGAGTTTTTTTCAAAAATTTTTTAAAATTTTTCGATCCGCGTTCCACATAGCGTTCCGCGTTTTCCGGTAAAAATCACTCGTCTTCCATGATGATGCTTCCGGAATATTCGCTCTCGGGAGCATCATTTTCCTCTGCCGGAGTGGTCTTTTTCGTCTTTTCCGGCTTCTTTGTTTTCTCTGTTACGGTTGTCTCGGCAGCTTCGGCTGTTTCTTCCTCTGTTTCTTCGCCTTCAAATGTATGTGTTACGGGATCGTAGATCCTGCCGTCCACCATACGCTCACAAAGCTGGTATAAAATAGCCGAATATGCTTCCGGAGTAAGATGAACACCGTCATCCGAGCCGAGATATCTCTCCTTCAGCTGATTATGCGTGTTCTTCATTTCATGCGCAACATCGACATACGTCCATTTTCCCGTTGAGTCAAGAAATTCCTTTAAGGCAATATTGAACTCATCTATATACTCGTTGCGTACCTGAAATTTTCCGGTGAGCTTGTTGAGTGTAGTCGGTGTTATGGAGAGCACTATAAGCGTCGAATCCGGCAGAAAGCTCTCAACCTGCGAGAGAAGATTATTATAGTTATCGCAGAATGTAGCCTCCGATGTCATATTGACATCATTCATTCCCATAGAGAAAACTATGTACTCCGGTTTGAGGTCTATCAGAGCGGTAAGGATCGGCACAGGGTCTTCTCCGGCTTTTATTCTGAACGTATAGTCGAAGATGCTGCGCGCAGCAACATCGCCCTTCGCTACTACCTGCTCACCGGGCAGAACATCGTACGCTTCAAGTCCGTAGCATATACTGTCGCCCACAAATACACATTTTGATATAAATTCTTTATATTCGTCGCTGAGTACAAAAATCTTGTAATCATCGGAATACATTGTATATGTACCTGTAACAGATACAGGCTCAGTTGTGGTGTCGGCGTTCGAGCCGGTATCGGACGGCTGTACCTCGGAAGCGGTGGTTTCCGTTTCCTCGGGAACTTCCTCACTTGTTTCGGAAGTCGTGGTAGTCGTTACCGTTATTTTCTTTGAAGTTGTTGTAGTCGTGGTCTCTTCCGGTGTTGTGGTGGTTTCCTGTGTCGCAAGTGCCTCCACCGCAGTCGCCTGTGAGGGCAGCGTTTTGGAAATATCATACGAGCAACCGGAGAGTACCAGAGCCGCAGCCATAATTGCCGCTATATATTTAAACTGCTTTTTAAGCATTTTCAGATCATCGCTTTCGGTTTTTCTGTTTTTGTCGGCGCAAAACGCCAAAATACGCGCTTTTATGAGTCGACAATAGTATTTTAGCACACTTTCGGCGAAATGTCAACAGAATGTCATTATTTACATTGACAAAATTTCCCTTAAAAATCAAAAATTTTCGGTATTGCAAAATATTGCATTATGTGTTATAATAAATAAGTATCTGCAAAAATATCTTCCCGAAAGGAAACGACAGTTTTGGATTACAGAATTAATCTCGGAGCGTGGAGAAAAGTTTTTGCCGTGCCGTCATGCGTTGCGGACAACAATCACCTTAAACTCGCTTCGGGTACACAGATAAAAGTCCTTCTGTATCTTCTCGCGTATCCGGACGTAAGCATCCGTGATGAAAACATCGCTGCGGCAATAGGTGTCGGTACTGCCGACATAGCCGACGCGCTTCTGTACTGGACAAACGCGGGAATACTGACAAATAACGGCGGTGAATACTATCCTTCGGAGCAGACAGCTTCCGCTCCGGCAGTAAAAGCACCGGAAGAAGCACACACAAGCGAGCTTTCTACCCCGGAAGCAAGAGCGGCTCTTTCCTCCGAGACACATTTCCCGCCGAAAATTATTGCCGGCGCGGTAAACGGAGACAAGGCTGTAAAATACCTGTTCGATACTTATGAGCGGCTTGCGGGGCGTCCGCCGAGACACGCAGAACAGCAGACGCTGATGATCCTCGTTGAGGAAATAGGACTTCCCTGCGAGGTCACAATGATGCTCGTGGAATACTGCTTCAAGATCGATAAAGCCTCCCCCGCTTATATGAAAGCCGTTGCAAGAGACTGGATAGAATCCGGGATAGACGATATCCCTAAGGCGGAGGAAAGAATACGGATAATGCAGGACAGGCACAATACCGAAGCAAACCTGCGGAAAAAATTCGGTCTTTCAAGCTCATTCTCCGCAAAGCAGCGGCAGATGATCGCGGAATGGTCCGATCTCGGTATTCCGGAATCTCTTATAGATGAAGCGTACGACATTATGCTCACCAATACCGGCAAGCTCAGCTTTCCTTATATGGACAAGATACTCAGAAAATGGCACAGCGAGGGTATCACGGATCCTTCACAGCTTGAAAAGATGAAGAAAACAGACTCCGGCTCACAATCAGGTATCAGCGCACCTTCATATAACACGCAGGAGATCGAACAACGTACTTATAATAAGTATAAAAATCTATAAACGGAGTTTTTATGGCATTTGACAATAAATACTACTCGGCAGCCGAAGCCGAGATGAGCAGTCTGCGCGCGGAGAACACACGCACTCTTGCCGCGCATGAAAATGAGATAAAGACAAAACATCCGGAGATCGCCGCACTTTCCGACGCACTCGCGGGAACATCCGCAAAGCTGTTTATGCTGATCTCGGACAAAAGCGGAGATATCTCAACAAAACTTGCCCAGCTCGAACAGGAAAACCTCTCCATTCAGGCACAGCTGAAAGCGGCGCTGAAAAAACACGGATACGAAGAGAACTACCTTGAGCCGATATACAGCTGCAAGAGATGCAAGGATACCGGGATCGCGTACGGAAAAAGATGCTCTTGCTTTATGGAAAAGGTAAAAAAAGCCGCTTCCGACGATCTAAACAAAAGCTCACCGCTTCGTCTTTGCAGTTTTAAGGATTTCAGTCTTTCTTACTACGACGACACGCTTATCGCCGGGATCGGCACTACCGCAAGAAAGATAATGGAATATAACCTTTCCGTCTGCAGAAAATACGCAGATGATTTTCACCTGCCATATAAAAGCCTGCTTATGAGAGGCAAAACGGGGCTTGGAAAAACTCACCTTTCGTTAAGTATCGCCTCGGAAGTCCTCGCGAAAGGCTACAGCGTTATATACGGCTCGGCACCCGATATTTTCCGACGTATAGAAAAAGAGCATTTCAACAACCAGTCCGACGAGGAAACGCTCGATATGGTGATAAAAGCGGACCTTCTTGTTCTGGACGATGTCGGTGCGGAATTTGAATCGAAATTCTACGTTTCTGCGATGTACAACATTATAAATGACAGAATGAACGCTTCCATGCCCACTATCGTAAGTACGAACCTCGAACATTCCGAGCTCGGAAAGCGCTACGGCGAACGCACATATTCCAGACTTTCGACTATGGACGAGCTTTTCTTCGCCGGAAGTGATGTCAGAATAAAAAAAGCGGAACAGATGTAATAACTGATCAGGAGACAACAATGAACAGACTTGCAGCAATAGTCGGCCGCCCGAATGTCGGGAAATCGACTTTATTCAATAAGCTGATCGGTCAGCGTTTATCTATCGTGGAGGACACTCCCGGTGTTACCCGCGACAGGATTTACGGCAAGGCCGAATGGCTCGATCAGAGCTTTATGCTTGTAGATACGGGCGGTATTGAGCCAGAATCGAAGGATGTTATTCTTTCACAGATGCGCGAACAGGCACAGCTCGCTATCGACAGCGCGAATGTTATAATTTTCGTTGTGGATATCACCACCGGTATCACAGCCAACGACGAGAGCGTTGCGGCAATGCTGCTGAAAAGCGGAAAGCCCGTTGTTCTCTGCGTAAACAAATGCGACTCTTTGGGCGAACCGCCGCCGGAGCTTTACGAATTTTATAATCTCGGACTTGGCGAGCCTATCCCGGTTTCCTCCGTACACGGACACGGTACCGGTGATCTGCTTGATGCGGTGCTTGCGAATATGCCGGAGGACGACGAGGAGGACTACGACGACGCGTTGATAAAGGTTGCGGTCATTGGCAGACCTAACGCGGGTAAATCCTCGCTCATAAACAAGATCGCGGGTGAACAGCGTGTTATAGTTTCCGATATTGCCGGAACCACACGCGACGCGATAGATACCGTGATAGAGCGTGACGGCGAGAAGTATGTATTCATCGACACTGCCGGAATACGCAGAAAATCAAAGGTAACCGAAAGCGTCGAGCATTTCAGCGTTCTGCGCGCGTATATGGCTGTTGACCGTGCGGATGTATGCGTGATAATGATAGACGCGAACGAGGGATTTGCCGAGCAGGACAGCAAGGTTGCGGGCTATGCGCACGATCAGGGCAAAGCGTGTGTCATCGCGATAAACAAGTGGGACAGCATCGAAAAGGATGACAAGACGATGAACGAGTTCCGCAAAAAGCTCGAAGTCGATTTCTCCTTCATGTCCTACGCGCCGTTCGTGTTCATATCTGCGCTCACCGGTCAGAGAATAGACAAGCTGTTTGAGCTGATAAAATACACTGCCGAGCAGAACGCACGCCGCATTACCACCGGTATGCTCAACGATCTGTTAAGCTATGCCACATCCCGTGTTCAGCCGCCGTCCGACAAGGGCAAGCGCCTGAAAATTTACTATATGACACAGGCTTCCACCAAGCCGCCTACATTCGTGGTATTCTGCAACAACCGCGAACTGTTCCACTATTCATATCAGCGCTATCTTGAAAACCAGATACGCGAGGCATTCAGCCTTGACGCAACGCCGATCAAAATGGTTATCCGCGAGCGCGGCGACGAGAAGAACGCCAAAGCATAAACAGCACTTCGCTGTTAAACACGTTACCACATTCTTTTGAAAGAATCGTTATTATGGAAGAATTTGTTTTGCTGAATGAAAATGATCTGCCCGAAATGGCTGAGCTTTACAGGAATGCTTTCGCCCGTGAACCATGGAACGATGACTGGAGCAACACCGAACAGCTTTACGCGTATATTCGCGATATCACCTGCTGTTTCAATTCGCTGAATTACGGGCTGAAGATCGACGGGAAGCTCGCCGCCGTTTCCGCAGGACTTATACGCCACTGGTGGGTGGGTACGAACTACCTTATAGAAGAATTCTATGTTTCCCCCGAATTGCAGGGTCAAGGCATCGGTTCGCGCTTTATGAAAATGATCGAAGAAGATATTCCCGGACGCGGTATCTGCGGAATATTCCTCCAGACTGACAACGATAAACCGTCGTACAGCTTTTACAGGAAAAACGGCTCCAACGAGCTCACAGCTCATGTGAGCTTCTATAAAAAAACCGAAAAATAATCGAAAGGTCATACTGTTCAATGGAAATTGTACTATGTATAGCACTCGCCGCCATTATTCCCTACTTTCTTTGCGGCATTAACTCTGCTATTATCGTCACAAAGATCAAAAGCGGTAAGGATATCCGCGAGCTCGGAAGCGGAAACGCCGGACTCACAAATACGCTCCGTACACAGGGAAAAGCCGCAGCACTTTTCGTGCTTATAGGCGATATATTAAAAGGTGTACTATCTATAATAATAATACATCTGTTGTTCAGGTATATTGCTGGAATTGATACCTATTCCCACACAGACGGCTGGACATGGATAAATTACATGGCAGGAATTACCGGCGTACTCGGTCATGTATTTCCCGTGTACTACGGTTTCAAGGGCGGTAAGGGAATACTCGTGACCTTCGCCGCAATGCTCGCGATAAATTGGATCGCCGGTGTTGCACCGTTCATTGTATTCGTGATCGTTGTCGCGATCTCCCGTTACGTTTCCCTCGGCTCGATAATCGCCGCGGCATTCTACCCCTTCGCTGTGCTCGTCCTTTCAATCATACAGAATGACCCGTGCGCATGGATGAATTTCGGACTTTCGGCAATCATCGGTGCTATGCTGATATTCATGCACCGCGCAAATATCCATAGACTTATCACCCATACGGAAAAGAAGCTCGGACAGAAGTCCGAAGAGAATGAGGCTGCAAAATGAACAGATATCTTATACACGAAAATGATATGAAGCTGACCGGACGCGGTACATACGACGAGGACGGCATATACTGGTGCGCGCTTTCCGGAAGCGGATTTGAATGCCATTACAAGGGACACGGGCTCAACATAAAGCTCGTTGGCGACAAGGCTGCGGAGCTGCCGGACAACGATGCCAATCAGGTCAGATATGCGCTGTACGTTGACGGCGAACGAAAGATAGACGGTATGCTCGACAGCATCACAAAAACACTCTCGCTCGAAGGCGATATCGACGCTGACATAAAGCTCATAAAGCTGTCGGAATGTGCAATGTCAACTCTCGGCATTTACCCTATAATCTGCGACGGCGTGATCACGCCGATACCGGATAAGCAGCTGAAGATCGAATTTATCGGAGATTCGATAACCTGCGGTTATGGTGTCGATGTTTCTGACCCGAATATCAGCTTCAAAACTGCAACAGAGGATTTCACCAAGGGCTTTGCTTACAAGACCGCTAAAATTCTCGATGCGGATATCAGAGCATTCTCGGTAAGCGGCTGGGGCATTGTTTCCGGATATGTCGATTCTCCTGACAAGCCCGCTCTCACCGATCACCTGCTCCCGCCCTATTATAAAAAGCTCGGATTTTCTTATCAGAAATTCGATGACCGTGACGGACGCGCACCGCAGGATATAGACTGGGATTTCGGAAAATACACTCCCGATCTGATCGTGATTAATCTCGGCACGAACGACAACAGCTGGTGTACGGGACACGAGGACAGGTATGAGCAGTATGTGTCGGAATATGCGGAATTTCTCGGAACGGTACATTCCTGCAATCCCGCTGCGAAAATTCTCTGCGTTATGGGAATTATGCTCGACGAGATAGCACCGTATGTTGAGAAGGCTGCGCAGCTTTTCAAAGAGCAGTCCGGATTCGGAGAAATATACACGATGCGTTTTACTCCGCACGACGGTTCGCTCGGCTATGCCGCGGACTGGCACCCCTCACCCGCTACACACGACAAGGCTGCGGAGCTGCTTGCGGCGAAAATACGGGAGATAATGGGCTGATATGCAGATACGGGACGAGATCGAGCGGATAATAAAAGAGTACGAACTTGACCGTAACAGGATACACGAAGTGCCTAAACAGTCTTATACAGACATCATAAAACGAACAGAAGCCGAGTTTGTCGTAAATGGAGGGCTTCATCGGTGTTGGGACGGGAGACTGCTGAAAAAGCATACTATCCGGACGAGAGATGTAAGCGAAGACAAGCTGTGGTATCATACGTTGCCGGAGATTTTCTCTTCGGATGAGCCGGTCTACGCTCTGCTCGAAGACACAAAGGCGTATGAACCGAAGTATTGGGTCTTTGAAACGCACCTTCCCGAGATGATAACTGTGCTTGACGAGATAAACGGACTCGATGAGTTTTACTTAGTTTCCAAGAAGTACAAATGGCTTATTTGTGAAACACACGAAGATATAATTTGTTGCGTCGGCGAGATTCCGGCAAAATAATCATACAAATCTCTTGACAAATACCGCATACTGTGATACAATATATCAAAGATAGAGGCGCGGATTTTAAGAGTAGCATTAACGTCAATATTTCAACATATTGTTAATGTGAAAGGGAAAGCCGCCGAGGAATGTATAGGTTGAAATATACATATCCGGTTGTACATTTAATAGATGTGCAATTGTCATTCGCCGTTCGGCAAATGGAGAGCTATCGACAATATCTGCCTTTATCGGCATTTGTCGTCTTTCTCATTTTGTAACGAACCGGCTTGTTAAAGTCGGTTTTTTTGTTAAAAAGCAATATATAAAGAAAGGAAACAAAAACTATGAAAGAGTACAGAGTAGGTATAATCGGAGCTACGGGAATGGTAGGACAGCGTTTCGCCGTTCTTCTCGAAAATCACCCGTGGTTCAAGGTAAAGGTCCTCGCCGCTTCCGAGCGTTCCGCAGGCAAAACATATAAAGAGGCTGTCGGAACACGCTGGCTGATTGAAAAGCCTATGCCTAAGGCTATGGAGGACATCGTTATCCTCGACGCGACAAAGGATATTGACAAGATCGCCGAGCAGGTAGATTTCGTGTTCTGTGCGGTAAATATGAAAAAGGACGAGATAAAGGCTCTCGAAGAAGAATACGCAAAGCACGAGATCCCCGTTATGTCCAACAACTCCGCTCACCGCTTCACACCCGATGTTCCTATGATAATCCCGGAGATCAATCCCGAGCACATCGAGATCGTTGCGGCGCAGAAGGCACGTCTCGGCACCAAGCGCGGATTTATCTCCGTTAAGTCCAACTGCTCGATACAGAGCTATGTTCCTGCGCTCTCTCCGCTGCGCAAGTTCGGTATCACCAAGGTTCTCGCCTGCACATATCAGGCTATCTCGGGTGCCGGAAAGACCTTCGAGACATGGCCGGAAATGGTTGATAACCTTATCCCTTACATCGGCGGCGAGGAAGAAAAATCCGAGCAGGAGCCGCTCAAGGTATGGGGCAAGATCGAAGGCAACGAGATCGTAAAGGCTTCTTCCCCGTCGATCACAACACAGTGTCTGCGCGTTCCCGTTTCCAACGGTCATTTCGCAGCTGCATTTGTCAGCTTTGAGAACAAGCCCTCTATCGATGAGATACTCGATATCTGGAAGAATTTCAAGGGCGTTCCGCAGGAGCTTGACCTGCCCTCCGCACCGAAGCAGTTCCTCAACTACTTCACCGAGGACAACTATCCGCAGGCTGCGCTCCACAGAAACCTCGAAAACGGTATGGCGGTTTCTATCGGCCGTTTGAGACCCGATACACAGTACGATTACAAGTTCGTTTGCCTCTCGCACAACACTTTAAGAGGCGCAGCGGGCGGTGCCGTTCTCATGGCGGAGCTGTACGCGGCAAAGGGTTACTTTGACTGATAAAGTTATTTTGTGATCTTCCGTGAAAGCGGGAGATCACCGTAACAAAAGGAGAAGATCATTATGAGAAAAACAATCTTCACGGGTACTGGTGTTGCTATCGTAACACCGATGTTCCCCGACGGAAGTATAAATTATGAGAAATTCGCCGAGCTCATTGAGGAGCAGATCGCGAACAAGACCGACGCGATCGTTGTTGTCGGCACAACCGGTGAGGCTTCCACAATGACAGACGAGGAGCACGTTGAGATGATACGCTTCTGTGTCGAGAAAGTCGCAAAGCGCGTTCCCGTTATCGCAGGCACCGGAAGCAACGACACCGGCTATGCCGTAGAGCTTACAAAGGAAGCCGAAAAGGTCGGCGCGGACGCTACACTTCAGGTCACACCTTACTACAACAAGACTTCGCAGCGCGGTCTTGCGGCACATTTCAACAAGATCGCGGATTCGGTGAATATCCCGACAGTTCTGTACAATGTACCGTCAAGAACAGGCGTGAGCATAGCTCTCGATACATACATCGAGCTTTCAAAGAACGAAAAGATCGTCGCCGTAAAGGAAGCGAGCGGCAACCTGTCACTTGCGGCGGAAATAGCGGCACACACTGATTTCGATATCTACTCCGGCAACGACGATCAGCTCCTTCCTTTCCTTTCTCTCGGAGCAAAGGGCGTTATCTCGGTATCGTCCAATGTTATCCCGCAGCAGAAGCATGATATGGCTATGCTGTTCCTTGAGGGCAAGCATAAGGAAGCTCTTGAGCTGCAGAAAAAGTATCTCGATCTGGAGAACGCGCTGTTCATAGACGTTAACCCTATCGCAGTAAAGGAAGCTATGAACCTTATGGGCAAGAACGTCGGCGAATGCAGACTCCCGCTTTACAGAATGGAAGACGCAAAGATCGAGAAGCTGAAAAATGAGATGAAGAAGGTCGGACTTATCTGACCGTAAACAGGAAGTGAAATACCAATGGTCAAAATAGCAATTACAGG